>JAFZSM010000054.1 GCA_017619385.1 Bacillota bacterium | reverse complement strand
TTCCTGCACCCACTCCGCTATTTCCCTGTATGTTGCCTTACTCTCCGCACAAGTCAAATCCATCTCATCCATTTCGACTTTTATATTCACAAAATGCTTCGCCTCAGAAAGTTTGGACAAAAGTGCCACCGTCTCCACATGTACCGTGTGCGGGAACATATCCACAGGAGTGGCTTCAATGAAGCAAAAACCCAGGTCCTGAAGGATACGAATATCCCTTGCCAGCGTTGCCGGGTCGCAGGACACGTAAACAAGTCTTTCAGGTCCGATCTTTGCTATGGTCTCGAGAAGTCTTTTATCACATCCGGCTCTCGGAGGATCCACCACTACGATATCCGCTTTCACGCCTTGGAGTTTTTCAGCTACGGCATCCTCTGCTTTCCCTTCAATAAACGTCGTATTGACGATATGGTTTATTATGGCGTTTCTGTTCGCCTGGATTATGGCCTCATGGACCGATTCCACACCTATGACCCTGCTGCATTTATCCGAGCAATAAAGACCTATGGTACCCGCACCGCAGTAAAGGTCCAGCATGGAATCCCCTTCTTTGACATAGGACTTAACTATGGAATAAAGCATTTCGCACTGCTCGCTGTTTACCTGGTAGAAGCTGAAGGGATCTACTTCCACCTCTATATCTCCTATATGCTCATGGATGATCTTCTGTCCGTCGTACATCAGATCATAGCCGTTTTTCTGGATAGTATATGCCATATACTCCCCATTCCTTGAAGTACGCACGATGAGTTTCTCGGCATTTTTTCTGGGATCGTTTCTGAAAACCTCGACTATCTCCATGGCCTTCTCCGCTTGTATAGGACATCCTTTTTCGCAGTTTATGCTGCAGTAGGGACGACCCTTTTCTACGTCGAACTCTCCTTTGTTTCGGTAATAGAAGATCTTTTCCGAAGGCACTATGCTGAGGACCTTGGGATCCTCGAGCTTTGCTATCCTCATAAGGCAGTCTTTTACGTGCTTTTCCTTCCACTGAAGCTGCCTGTGGTATTCCATGCGAAGAAGCGGCGCCCCGCCGCAGACCTCGTTTCTGTAGCCTTTTACCCTCGCCTTGAGAAACCTGCCTTTATCCTGCAGGATTTCTGCTTCCACGTCTTCTCCGGGAAGAGCCCCCTTTACGAATACGGCCTTTCCTTCATAATGACCTATGCCTTCCGCTTTGTCCGAAAGATCGTCTATATGTAAATTGATCGTCTGCATATCCTTACCTCTTAACTTGGTATTATACCATATATATGCAGCAACAAAAAAGCGCAGCCTTTGCGTGCTGCGCATATGTCCTTAGCTTTGATTGTATACTCTTCCTGAACGCTTTCTTTCCAGTTCCCCTAAGATCTTCTTTCTTAAGCGTATATCGACGGGAGTTATCTCCACCAGTTCGTCATCGTTGATCCACTCGAGAGCTTCTTCCAAAGTGAATACTCTGGGCGGAGTCAGAAGAACTTTGTCGTCTGAGCCCGCGGCTCTCATGTTGCTCACGTGCTTTGCCTTGCAGGGGTTTACGACCATGTCGTCCTGGCGGCTGTTCTGACCCACTATCATGCCTTCATATACGTGTACTCCGGGTCCTATGAACATCTGGGCCCTTTCCTGTATATTGTTGAGGGCGTAGGGAGTGGACGTACCCTCTTCCTGTGCGATGATGGCTCCTGCAGATCTTTGAGGTATCTCCCCTTTATAGTCTTCGTATCCTATGAAGCGGCGCACCATGATGCCTTCCCCTCTTGTCTCGTTTATGAACTGGGATCTGTATCCCATGAGTCCTCTTGTGGGTGCCGTATAGATGAGCCTTGATCTTCCGTTCTTTCCGTCCATGGACACCATGGTGCCCTTGCGGAAGTTAAGATCTGAAATGATGGTTCCTGAATACTCGTCCGGGACTTCCAGAATGAGTTCTTCTACGGGCTCCTGCTTCTGGCCTTTGTCTCCCTTCTTCCAGATGACCTCGGGCTTTGACACGGCAAGTTCATATCCTTCTCTTCTCATGTTCTCAATGAGTATGGAGAGATGGAGTTCTCCTCTTCCTGATACCTTGAAACTGTCTGTGGTGGCTGTCTCTTCGACGAGGAGTCCCACGTTTGTCTCAAGTTCCTTTTCGAGTCTTTCCCTTATATGCCTTGAGGTGACGTACTTTCCTTCCTTGCCTGCGAAGGGGCTCTTGTTTACCATGAAGTTCATGGAAAGAGTCGGCTCTTCGATGGCTATGGCAGGAAGCGCCACTATGTGATTCTCTCTGCAGATGGTATCTCCTATGGTCACGTCGGCTATGCCTGAAATGACGCATATATCTCCGGAGTGCACTTCATCCACTGCGACTCTTTTAAGTCCTCTGTAAATAAAGCACTGGTTGATCTTTCTTGTCACGTATGATCCGTCCGGCTTTGCCACGCAGATGCTCTCGCCCGCTTTTATGACGCCTTTGTCTATCCTTCCTATGGCCAGCCTTCCCACATAGTCGTCATATGCGAGGGTAGATACCTGCATCTGAAGGGGTTCGTCATCCTGATCCGGATATTCTCCGCACTGCTTTATAATGGTCTCGAAAAGCGGCGTGATATCAAGGCCCCCAAGGCCTGCAGCGCTCTTCTTTATCTTGCTTCCGTCGGCGCCTTCTACTTCCAGCCCTTCCACGTCTTTGGGGTCTCTTACGACTATACCCTGCCTTGCTATACCGTAAAGTATGGGGAAGTCGAGCTGTGTATCGTTTGCTTCAAGATCCATGAAGAGCTCGTAAACTTCGTCCACGACCTCTTTGATCCTGGCGTCTTTTTTGTCTATCTTGTTTATGAGCAATATGGGATTCAGGTTCTGCTCAAGCGCTTTGGAGAGAACGAATCTTGTCTGGGGCATGGGACCTTCGGAACTGTCAACAAGAAGTATGACCGTATCGACGGTCCTTATGATCCTTTCTACCTCAGATGAAAAGTCAGCGTGGCCCGGAGTGTCTACTATGTTGATCTTGTATTCTCCGTGCATGACCGAACAGTTCTTTGAATATATGGTTATGCCTCTTTCACGTTCGATGTCATCGGAGTCCATGACGCAGTCAGCCATGGTCTCATTGTCTCTGAATACGCCGCTCTGTGCAAGGAACGCATCCACGAGTGTGGATTTTCCTGCGTCTACGTGAGCGATAACTGCTATGTTGATTATCTTATCTCTTGCCATTTTCTATTTCCTATATATCATTCGCCTTATTCTTTGTATGATATTCATTTTACAAATTAACCGAAATAGTTTATCATAGTCGCATTAAATTGACTATAAAAAAATGTACGGAAGTAACAAAAAATGTATAAATTTCTGCAGATCGTTAAATCTCTGATAATACTGCTCATAGGCATCGTGATCCTCATCCTGAGCGGTCCTGTCGCCCTTATAGCGCTGATCTTCCAGGACAGGGATAAGTATGCCCACCCACCGAAAGCAGCAGTTGCATTTCTCCAGTTCATAACTAAACTTTTCACAAGGCTTGCAGGCTGCAACTACAAGATAGAAGGTCAGGAGAACATCCCCGATACTCCGGCTGTATTCGTTGGCAATCATCAGGGAGATTTCGACGCTTTCTTAAGTCTCTTCGCCTTCGGAGAACCAAAAGCGACCATGGCAAAAAAGGAGATCAAAGTCGTCCCCATCGCAAACCTGTGGATGTTCGTGCTCAAAGTCATATTCGTTGACAGGAAAGATCACAAGAAAGCCCGCGAAGCCATGATGGAATCTCAGGAATACGTAAAGAACGGAAGGAGCGTGCTCTACTTTGCCGAAGGAACAAGGAGCCAAGGCCCCGATATGGGTCCCTTCAAAGGGGGAGCTTTCAAGACTGCCGTTGCTACGGGCACCCAGATAGTGCCTTTTGCCATAGACGGCACCTACAAAGTCTTCGAGCAGCAAGGATATCTTAAAAAGACGGACGTTTACCTTCATATACTGCCGCCGGTACCCGTGAGCACGGAAGATGATCCAAGAGAGCTTTCCGATAAGATACAAGGCCTCATTCAGGAAGAACTTGACAAGATAAGAGCATAAGGATATGCAAAAACCGTCGCGAAAAGCGACGGTTTTAAAATGCTTTCAATGAGCTATTGGTATTTCTCTGCCAATATCCTTGCCACATGAACGCCTGATGCTGCAGCCTGGGAAAGGGAGTGAGTGACTCCCGATCCGTCTCCAAGGACATAAAGTCCTTTGACTGCCGTTTCAAGATCTCCGTTCACTTCAACTGTAGAGTTGTAGAACTTGACTTCGACTCCGTAAAGGAGCGTATCGTCATTGGCAGTTCCGGGAGCGATCTTATCAAGGGCATAGATCATCTCTATGATATCGTCAAGCTGACGTTTAGGCATGACCAAAGCAAGGTCACCGGGGGTTGCCTTTAAGGTCGGCTTTGTGAAGGACTTCTCCATCCTGTGCTCGTTGCTTCTTCTTCCTTTTATAAGGTCTCCGAAGCGCTGTACTATGACTCCGCCTCCCAGCATATTGGAAAGCCTTGCTATGGACTCTCCGTATTCGTTCGAATCTTTGAAAGGTTCCGTGAAAGTATTCGACACAAGAAGTGCAAAGTTGGTATTGTTTGTCTTTAGTTCAGGATCGGCATAGGAGTGGCCGTTTACAGTCACTATACCGTTGGTGTTCTCGTTTACCACTTCGCCGTAGGGATTCATGCAGAATGTCCTTACGTGATCTCCGTATTTTTCCGTTCTGAAGACGAGTTTGCTCTCGTATACCTGGTCCGTTATATGCTTGAATATCTCTGCGGGAAGCTCGACCCTTACGCCAAGGTCCACCCTGTTGCTCTTGGTCTTGATACCCATTTCGCTGCATATCTCGGAAAGCTGTTTTGAACCGGATCTTCCCATACCAAGGACCAGATCCTTGCAGAAGTACTCTTCTCCGTCTGAACAGCTTACGACAAAACCGCCGTCTTTCCTTTCGACTTTTTCAACGGTCGTTCTTAATTTTGTTTCGATCTTATCTTCCGAGAAAGCGTACATCTTCTTGAGTATCTCGACATTCCTGTCAGTTCCCAGGTGACGCACCTTTGCATTGAGAAGGTGAAGATCGCATCTGAGGGCTTGGGTCCTCAGTTCTTCGTTTGCCGCATCGTAGAGCTTGGCTTCCGAGCCTCCGAAACCGCAAAGAACGCTGTCTACGTATTCCATGAGTTCCATGGCTTTCTTTTCGCCTACGTAGACATGCAAATCACCACCGAATTCGGTGGTGATGTTGTACTTTCCGTC
>JAFZSM010000002.1 GCA_017619385.1 Bacillota bacterium | reverse complement strand
ATAACGACAAAAAGCCCTTCGCTGCATACCCACAGCGAAGGGCTTTCATAATATGGATCGTTCCAGTCGCAAACCGTCAAGAATGACTCTTTTACCCCCAAACCCCTTGATAGGGAGAATAAAGGGAGATCATGCAACTGGTCTCAAATTGTTATCAAAGGACCCATTGCGAAGCCGGAAAGCCTTGATTTTACTGGGTTTTCCGGTTTTCGCACCTCACTCCCACTCCACTGTGGCAGGAGGTTTGGACGTGATGTCGTAAACCACTCTTCCTATGCTCCTGACCTCATTTGGTATGCGGCTTCCGGCTCTTGCCAGGACTTCGTAGGGAAGCCTGGTCCAGTCGGCGGTCATGAAGTCGTCAGTGGTGACGGACCTTAAGGCCAGAGTGTATCCGTAGGTTCTGGCATCTCCCATGACTCCGACGCTTCTGGTGTCGGTGAGCACCGCAAAGTACTGGCTCGCCGCCTGAGGCAGAAGGCCTTCGGAAGCGGCCTTGCCCACTTCTTCCCTAAATATGGCGTCAGCCTCTCTCAATATATCCAATTTTTCCTTGGTGACTTCTCCTATTACCCTGATCCCAAGACCCGGACCCGGGAAGGGCTGTCTGTTTGTAAGATAATCGGGAAGGCCAAGCTCTCTTCCGAGCTGCCTTACCTCGTCTTTGAAAAGAAGCCTCAGCGGCTCTATTATCTCCTTGAAATCCACGTGAGCGGGAAGGCCTCCCACGTTGTGGTGGCTCTTGATCACCGCCGCGTCTCCAAGACCCGATTCGATGACGTCCGGATATATGGTGCCTTGAGCAAGGTAATCCACAGAACCTATCTTTTTGCCCACCTGCTCAAAGACCTTTATGAACTCTTCGCCTATGATCTTGCGCTTTCTTTCGGGCTCCGTCACTCCTTTAAGAGCGGAAAGGAACTGCTCTCCCGCATCCACTCTCATGAAGTCTACGTCCCACTTGGAAAAGGCTGCTTCGACCTCATCGCCTTCGTTTTTCCTCATCATGCCGTGGTCGACAAAGACGCAGGTGAGTTTTTTCCCTATGGCTTCTGCTATGAGGGCCGCGCAGACAGACGAATCCACGCCTCCGGAAAGGGCGAGAAGGACTCTTCCGTCTCCCACCTTTTCTCTTATAGAAGCTACGGACTCTTTCAGGAAGTCTTCCATCCTCCAGTCTGCCTTGCAGCCGCAGATATCGAATATGAAATTATGCAGCATCCTGCTTCCGAACTCGCTGTGAGTGACCTCAGGATGGAACTGCACTCCGTAGAGCTTTTTTTCAGGGCACTCCATGGCTGCACAGGGGCATGAATCAGTAACAGCAGAAACAGTGAATCCTTGGGGGACCGTCCTGACATAGTCTGTATGGCTCATCCAGACCGTGCTTTCTTTTGGCACCTGGCCGGTGAGGGGACTTTCCTTTTCCACTTTAAGGGTCACTTTTCCGTATTCGCTGATGCTGCCTGCAGAGCATATCTCTCCGCCTGCCATATATGCCATGAGCTGATGGCCGTAGCATATGCCAAGGACAGGTATGCCCATATCAAGGACGGCGGGATCGAAATGAGGAGACGCCTCGTCGTATACACTGTTGGGGCCTCCCGTGAATATGATGCCGCTGTAGCCTTCTTCTTTTATCTTTTCAACACCGGTATTCCGGTAGGATACCACTTCGGCAAACACATGCTGCTCTCTGACTCTTCTGGCTATGAGCTGGTTGTACTGTCCGCCGAAGTCCAGGACTAATATCTTGTCCATGAAACTACTCCACTGTGACGCTCTTTGCGAGATTCCTGGGTTTGTCCACGTCAAGGCCCTTTGCGACGCTCAAGTAGTATGCAAGCAGCTGAAGCGGCACTACGGCAAGGCAGCCCGTGAAATGAGGATCTGTCTTTGGTATATATGTGGTGAAGTCAGAAGAATCCTCCACGCTGTAGTTTCCGTATGAGGTGAGGCTCATAAGATATGCTCCTCTGGCCTTGCACTCTTCCATGTTGCTCAGAGTCTTTTCCATCAGGTCTTTTTGAGTAAGGATACCCAGGACCAAGGTACCGTTCTCCACAAGGCTTATGGTGCCGTGCTTGAGCTCTCCTGCAGCATAGGCTTCGCTGTGTATATAGCTTATCTCCTTCATCTTAAGACTGCCCTCAAGGCATATGGCGTAGTCGAGACCTCTTCCGATGAAGAAAACGTCATGGGCATTGGAAAACTTAGATGCAAACCACTGAAGTCTTTCTTTTTCTTCCAGAAGACGTGTGATCTTGTCCGGTATGGTCTGAAGCTCCGTGACAAGTTCCATGTAGCGTTCTTCCGTAAGCTCTCCTCTCGCCCTTGCAAGTTCAAGAGCCAGCACGTGCATGCATATGAGCTGGGCGCTGTACGCTTTGGTAGTCGCCACTGCGATCTCTGGGCCTGCCTTTGTATAGATGACCTTGTCCGCCTCTCTTGCTATGCTGGAACCGAGGACGTTGACTATGGCGAGAGTCATGAGACCTTTTTCCTTAGCCTCGCGAAGAGCAGCAAGGGTATCTGCAGTCTCGCCCGACTGGGAAATGAGTATCACGAGAGAATCGGGATCCGCGACCATTTTTCTGTATCTGTATTCAGATGCGAGTTCGACCCTCACGGGAAGATCCGTCATATCTTCTATGACATATTGAGCCTGCATACCTACGTGCCATGAAGACCCACAGGCCACAACGGTGATACCGCTGATCTTCTTGAGTTCTTCCTCTGAAAGTACTCCGCTTAAGTCTATCCTGCCGTCTTTGATCAGGCTTCCCAAAGTATCCTTGACTGCCTGGGGCTGCTCGTGGATCTCCTTGATCATGAAATGCTCGTAGCCGCCTTTTTCCGCAGCCTTGGCATCCCAGGTTATCTCGGTGGGTTCGATCTCTATCTCGTCTCCGTTCAGATCGAAGAAATGTACCTCTCCCGGCAGTATCCTGGCTGCCTGGAGGTTGCCGATATAATAGACGGACCTTGTGTATTTGAGTATGGCCGGAACGTCGGATGCGATATATGACTCTCCGTCCGCTATGCCTATGATCATGGGGCTGTCACGTCTTGCCACGTAGATCTCTCCCGGATAATCCTTGAACATGAGCTCAAGAGCATAGCTTCCGTGAGTTCTGACCATCATCCTGTTGATGGCGTCTATGGGTCCTATTTTGTATTTCTTGTAATAGTAATCCACCAGTTTGATAACGACTTCCGTATCAGTCTGGCTGTAAAACTCATATCCGTGCTTCAGAAGCTTTTGTTTGAGCTCTTCGTAGTTTTCGATTATTCCGTTGTGGACTCCGACAACATCGGATTCAACGGGACCCGATGCGGTCCTTTTCGCATTTCCGCTCACGTGGGGATGGGCATTCTGCTGAGTGGGTTCTCCGTGAGTGGCCCAGCGGGTGTGCCCTATGCCGCAGCTTCCGGAAAGAGCATGGCCTCCGTCTATCTTTTCCTCCAGATTGCGAAGCTTGCCCGTGGCCTTTACGACCTCTGCAAGATTGGAACCGTTCCTCACCGCAAGACCCGCGGAGTCATAACCTCTGTATTCCAGTTTCTCAAGACTCTCGAGGAGTATGGGAGCCGCATCGTGCTCTCCTGTAAATCCAACTATTCCGCACATAAATGCATTCCTTTCAAATCAATATTCTATGTCGTATGATACGCTATCGGCGCTTTCAAATCTATACCTATTTTTGGATATGAACGATTCCACCTGAGCAGCGCAGCGACCCGTATAGTCCGCAGGGGAAAGGAGCGTTTCCATTTCCTCTTTGGTCATGCCGAAAGACGGGTCCTTTGCCAGGTCTGATAAAAGATCGAAAGCTTCCCCGTTCTTCATCTTTGCCGTGGCTGCCATGGACGCTGTCCTGATACTCTCGTGGAGCTGCTGCCTGTCTCCGCCTCGTTTCACGCCCTCCATAAGGAGGTTCTCTGTCGCTATGAAAGGCAGATAATCCCTGACCGATTTTTCCACGATCTTTTCGTTCACCACAAGGCCTTTTGATATATTGCCTATGAGGCGCAGTATACTGTCAGCGCAAAGGAACGCTTCCGGCATGGAGATCCTCCTGTTTGCCGAATCGTCAAGGGTCCTCTCAAGCCACTGCAGGGACGCCGTCTGGACGGCATTGGCTGCATCGTTCATGAGATACCTCGACAAAGAGCATACCCTTTCGCAGCGCATGGGATTTCTTTTGTAAGCCATGGCAGACGATCCTATCTGTTCGTCTTCGAAGGGCTCTTCAAGCTGTCTGTCGTGCTGCAAAAGCCTTATGTCTTCGGCCATCTTGTATGCGCTCTGCCCTACGGAAGACAGGGCGTCCAATATCCTTGCATCCGTTTTTCTCGGATAGGTCTGGCCGCAGACAGAAAAGCACTCTTCAAAACCGAAGTCCGATGCTATGCGTCTGTTCATCTCATCTATCTTTTCTTCATCGCCGCCGAAGAGCTCTAAAAAGCTGGCTTCCGTTCCCGTGGTCCCTCTGCATCCAAGGAACTTGATCTGTGACATGGCGAAATCGATCTCATCAAGGTCTGACAGAAAATCCTGGATCCAAAGGCTTGCCCTCTTTCCCACAGTGACCAGCTGAGCCGGCTGATAGTGGGTGTATCCGAGGCACGGGACGCTTTTGTATTTCAAAGCGAAGTCAGACAGATCTTTCAAGACGCTGCAAAGCTCCGCGCGTATATAGCGCAGAGCCTCTCTGTAGATGATGAGATCTCCGTTATCCGTTACATAGCAGCTGGT
>JAFZSM010000053.1 GCA_017619385.1 Bacillota bacterium | reverse complement strand
TGACGCTGCCGTCGAAGATGCGGGTATAGATGACCACTCCCTTGTAATTGTCGTAATAGGAGTCGAAAATGAGGGCTTTTAAGGGGGCATCAGGGTCTCCATTGGGAGCCGGCACTTTTTCAACTATGGCTTCCAGGACCTGGTCTATGTTGATGCCCTCTTTTGCTGAAATGAGAGGAGCATCTTCTGCGTCAAGACCTATGATGTCCTCTATCTCTTCCTTTACCTCTTCGGGATGAGCAGAAGCAAGGTCTATCTTGTTGAGAACCGGAACTATCTCAAGATCCTCGTCAAGGGCTAGATAAACGTTGGCCAGTGTCTGGGCCTCTACCCCTTGGGTCGAGTCCACCACGAGGACCGCTCCTTCGCAGGCCGCAAGGCTCCTTGAGACTTCGTAGTTGAAGTCAACGTGGCCCGGGGTGTCTATGAGATTGAAGATGTATTCGTTCCCGTCTTTTGCATTGTAAACGAGCCTCGTTGTCTGAAGCTTTATGGTGATGCCTCTTTCCCTTTCAAGGTCCATGTTGTCCAGGAACTGTTCTTTCATATCCCTGTGGGCAACGGTCCCCGTGCTCTCTATGAGCCTGTCGGCAAGGGTAGACTTGCCGTGGTCTATGTGGGCAATGATCGAGAAGTTCCTTATATATTTCTGATAATCGGACATGTGTCACCTCCGCATACTATTCCAAATATTGATTATACAAAAAAAAGAGAACAGTTTCAATTTTGAAACTGTTCCGCATATACCCATTATCTGTTTTTGCTAAAAAACTACCGTAAACGTAAGAACCTTCGTTATTTAAGTTTCTTTATCGTATCGTTGATCTTATTGGAACACTCTATGGCATTCTGCGCTCTGAGAGTGGCATAGGCATACTCTACAACGAAAAACTCCGTATCGGTATAGTCATAGATATTCACTATACTGGATGACGTGGAGTTATCGCTGTATGTGTACGTGAGAAGTCCCTGATGATACTTCACTTTGCTGTCCGTCATAAGGTTGTATCCGATCCCGCTTCTGACCTTTATACCGTCAGGCTCGTAAATAGCCTGGAGATACTTGACATATTCATCCTCAAAATTGCTGTCATCTATACTCAGTCCTGCCGGCATGGAAATGTCTCCGTATGACGTCGCAATGGTGTAAAAGTACACGGCTACGGTACCGTCCGGAGTAAGCCATGCCTGCATATCGTCATTTCTTTCCCAATCGTCGGGAACAGTGAGGCTGTATATGCCTCCGATGTTTTTGTCTCTGCTGTTCACATCGTTTTGCGTTTCAGAAGGTTTTTCGATCTCCTGCTCCTGGCTTTGCTGGGCTGACTCTCCTGATGATCCGCAGGCTGCAAAAGAAAACATCATTGCAAGTACAAGCAATACGGCTAACAGTTTTTTCATGATCTATCTCACTTTCATACTTTGAATCTACTTTTATATTTTAGCACAAAGGAAAAGTCCGGTATACAAAAAGAATACTGACATCGCTCAACCATTCGAAACATAATATCACATCTCACATATTATATGAAACGTATATCCAGTTTCTTACCAAGGCCTTTAGCTATAGCTTCCAGTGTTTCTAAAGACGGATCGACTGCTCCGTTTTCTATCCGGCTTATATTGCATTGTTTTATGCCGCTGCTTTCTGCAAGCTGCATTTGTGTGAGCCCTGCTTTGTTTCTTGCCTCAGCTACAAGATAAGAATAAGGCTTTGCGGCGCTCGTTTCTTGTATCTCCTCAAGATAGTAGTCATCATGGCAGCACCTTCCCATATCGAACATGAGGAATTCGAACTCATCGTAGTATTCGAGTCCGTGGGAAAGCAGTATGGCTCCAAGGTTTTGTCTCTCGGGAGGGATTATCCTGCTCTGAACGAACCGCCTTGCCCATTTGTCACCTACCTCAAACTCCCCTTTTTCAGCTAAACAACTCAGCATGAGCGGAAGATCCGAAGTATCGGCTCCTTTGCTGATCTTTATGGAGAACTCATAATTATCCTCATCATAATACAGCCAGCTTTGCGCCGGACGCTTCTTATGTTTTTGATTTTTGATCGCAAAAATTCTCATAGTATCTCCATCTCTCTATGATGATCTGCCACATTTTATCGAGATGATATTCCGGCAGTACTTTGTCAAGTCCCGCAAAAAGCTCTTCCCTGCTATTATCAAAGACAGGATCCACATCCGGGAATTCACCGATCATTTCGAGATTCTTTTTTAAAGATCCTGTCCCTATGAAATTGTTTGACCTGACGTCACTCAAAGGCTCGAAATCCTTTATCCTTTGCTCGTCTCCTGCCAAAGGTGCAAGGAACGAAAGACCGTTGTCGAAAAGAGGCGCGAGTCTTAGCTCACCGTGTTTTCCTCCCAGTACTTCCAAATTTGCACCGTGCCTGTCCCTGTTGGCTATCAGAAAATCTGCAAGAAACATTTTGTATATATACTTTTCCCAACCCATCCTACGACAGAATGCCAAAGGATCTTCTTTAGGAAAGCGGTTCATATCATAATATGTGTCCAGAGCTATTTTTCTCTCATCTATTTCTCTGAAGTTAACGGAGCGTACGAGCCATGTCTCGTACTCTTCTCCCCTGATATCCACAAGCGCGTGGATCAGCTTGTACTGAAGATGCTCGATACCAAGAAGGTTAAGAAGCCTGCATGCGACCAGTTCATTAACGGATTCGGAGCCGAAAACACCTCTGTAGGGGTCATAACTCGATAGTTTGTAAAAGTAGGTTTTACCGTTTTTCTGTTCCTTGGTTTTAAGCAGGCTGCCGGAAGTACCCGAACTGATCCCCGACTCCGTCCAATCAAGATATCTGTAATCTTTCAATTTTGCATCGATATCGTAAACTCTCATTACATTATTTATTTTATTTCATTTATGATATATTGTCAATTATAATAAACAAAAAGAGTCAGCTGTCTGGCTGACCCGGATATGTATGCGGCTGTTATTTTGTAACTATAATTCTTTGATGATCTTGCTCAGGGCACCGGCGAGGGCTCTGTGGGATCCGCCGTCAAGGTGCAGGCAGTCAAGGTCGGATGCCTTGGCAACCGAAGCGGCATCAAAGAATATACATCTTTGCTTTTCGGCCTGCTTTTCATACTCTTTTGCAAGGGCTTTGGATCTTTCTACAGCGTCGTAGTCAAAGGACGCAGAAAAGAAAGAATCCTCTATACCTTCCCCGATATGCGGAGGCGAAACGAGAATGATTTCAGGAACGTGATCCTGCTTTTCTTTACAGAAATCTTTGATCACAGATGCGAGCTCACCGGCTCCTTCCGCTATATCCCTTGGAGACGCCTTGTACACCCTTTTCAGGTCGTTGGTACCGAGCATGAGTATGGCTATATCCACGGGTTTGTGGGTATTAAGACATGCCTTGATGTAGCTTTTGCCGTTTTTCCAGGGCTCTTCGGGATCGTCTATGACCGTGGTCCTGCCGTTGCAGCCCTCCTCTATGACTCTGTACCCGGGGCCCAGGAGGTTCCTCAGTATCCCTGTCCATCTTTCGTTTCCTGGGTACCTTCCTCCGGTCTTCGGATCGTAGCCGTAGGTGTTCGAATCGCCGTAGCAAAGGACGGTCTTAACGTTGGAGTCGTCTTCCCTGTGCCACTGGTATGCAAGGCGGGGCGTACCGTCCCTCGTGATGATGGTCCCGCATTTTTCAAATCCCTGGGCAAGTACGTGCCTTTGCATGGTCAGATTGTTTTCGTGAGTGTCTATCCGTATATTGTTTGTGCGGCTTTTTACGAATCCGACTGCGCAGTCGAATATACCGTGGACTTTGCCGTCCCCGGCGATCCTATGGATGGTGACGTAGGGCTCGTCGTTGAGCCAGCTGCCATCGTAGATGACCTCGTAGGTGGAGTCTCTTCCACCCTTGGCGACGAATACTCCGTGGATGCCTTCATCGTCATATATGACGTAAAGGACGTCTTCCATCATATCATCCGTTAATATGTCCTCGTCCGGATAGCTTGTCCCCCATTGGGAAGCGTTGCCGTTTTCAGCCATGAAGTTTCTGGCCGACTCATATATATCCGATATCCTGCCAAGGTCTTCCGGCAGAGCTTTTCTTATCTTGAGCATAGATGTTTTCCTCTCTTTTTGTGTATATTAGCACATTTTTCCCTTGATTTGGAATATTGTTTGTGTATACTGTATTTATGCATGCGCAAATGCTTACATTTCATTATGGAGGAATTTCATGATAGAACTATCGTACAAAACCAATCTGCTGGAACAGAAAAGCTACAAGTACAGCCTGCAGGACATTGAAAAGCCCAATCTCTACGACGAGCTCTTCAGCTTCACGGAAGTGCCCAAGGTGACGTTCAACCAGAGGCGCTCCCCCATGGGCATGCCTGCGGAGATATGGATAACGGACACGACTTTCAGAGACGGACAGCAGTCCCGCGAGCCCTATACGGTCAAACAGATCGTTGACCTCTTCAAACTCATGAGCAGGCTCGGAGGACCTTTCGGCATAATACGGCAGTCGGAGTTTTTCGTATACAGTGAAAAAGACAGGCAGGCCATACAGGAATGCATGGATCTTGGGCTCAAGTTCCCCGAGATAACGACCTGGATCAGAGCGACCAAAGAAGACTATAAGCTTGTAAAGAATCTCAATATAGCAGAGACTGGAATACTCGTATCCTGCAGCGATTACCACATATTCAACAAGCTCGGCATGACGAGAAAGCAGGCCATGGACCAGTATCTTTCGACCGTGGCCCTTGCCTTTGAATCGGGCGTGGTCCCAAGATGCCACCTTGAGGACATAACAAGAGCTGACTTTTACGGATTCGTAGTCCCCTTCGTCAACGAACTCATGGAGATGTCAAGGCAGGCAGGCATACCCGTAAAGATCAGAGCCTGCGATACCATGGGCCTCGGTGTGCCCTACACGGAAGTTGCGCTCCCAAGAAGTGTCCCCGGCATCATCTACGGTCTTCAGCACTACTCTGACGTACCCAGCGAGTGGCTTGAATGGCACGGCCACAACGATTTCTATAAAGGGGTGGCCAACGGCAGTACTGCATGGCTCTACGGTGCCAGCGCAGTCAATTGCTCGCTCCTTGGCATAGGCGAAAGAACGGGCAACATACCCCTCGAGGCCATGGTCATGGAGTACGCCTCCTTAAGAGGCTCCCTCGACGGAATGGATACCACGGTGATAACGGAGATAGCCGACTATTACGAAAACGAGATAGGCTACAGGATCCCGCCCATGACACCCTTCGTAGGAAAGAACTTCAACATGACAAGGGCCGGCATACACGCCGACGGCATGATGAAGGACGAAAGGATATACAGCATCTTCGATACCCAGAAGATACTCAACACCAAGCCTTCGGTCCAGATAGGAAAAAGCTCGGGAAGAGCGGGCATAGCCTACTGGATAAACGCCAACTACAAGCTCAAAGGCGATGACATGATAGGCAAAAGAGATCCTCTCGTGGACAAGCTTCTTTCATGGATAGACGAAGAGTATGCGGAAGGAAGGCAGACCACCCTTTCGCCCCACGAACTTGAAGCAAAGATATTCGAATACTCAAACGGCAGACTCAAAGGAGACACATTATGATACTGAACAGACCCGTATCCCTTGCGGATCAGATCTACGAAAGACTTGAAAACGACATATACTCAGGCAAATACAAAAGAGGCGACGTCATAACCGAACCCGCAGTCTGCGAGATGCTGGGAGTGAGCAGGACTCCGGTCCACGAAGCCTTTACAAGGCTCAAATACGACCACATCGTGGAAGAGAGTTCAAAAGGAGCCATAGTCCTTGGCGTAAGCGACGAAGATGCAGCCATCATATACAGCATAAGAAAAGCAGTGGAATGCATGGCGGCGGCAGCCTGCGCAAAGAACATCACGGACAATCAGATAGCGGAGCTTTCTGACATACTGGATCTTCAGTCCTACTATGCTGACAGAAACAACTCGGAAAAGGTCAGAGAGCAGGACAGCGAATTCCATACTAAGATCTACAAATACAGCGGAAGCGCCATATATTTCGACGTGCTGGAGCCTCTCCACAAAAAACTCCAGAAATACAGAGAGATGTCCGTAACTGAAAAGAGCAGAGCATCCCTTTCCATAAACGAGCACAGGCGCATCTTTGACGCCATCAAGGAGCATGACGAAAAGAAAGCCTTCGACGCTATGCACGACCACATCTGCGCCGCAGAAGCCCACGTGCTGGAACAGACCAGGAAGGGAGGAAAGTGATGCCCGGTATAAACAACATACAATGCCCTGTCGTCATAAAGAACGGACGCCCGGAAAAGTGTTCGTCTAAAGATCTTTCAGGCAGGGAAAAGACCATAGCCTACCGCATACTGAGAGCCCATCAAAAAAACGGCAAGGATGGCAAGATGAAGATAGCCTTCGACTCCATGATATCCCACGATATCACCTACGTCGGAGTGATACAAACAGCAAGAGCATCCGGGATGAAAGAATTCCCTCTTCCCTATGCCCTTACCAACTGCCACAACAGCCTCTGCGCTGTGGGCGGAACCATAAACGAAGACGACCACGCCTTCGGCCTTTCGGCTGCTATGAAATACGGCGGCATATACGTACCTCCCAACCAGGCGGTCATCCATCAGTTCGCAAGAGAAAAGATGGCTAAATGCGGAGACATGATACTGGGTTCCGACTCCCACACAAGATACGGCTGCTACGGCTGTATGGGCGTGGGCGAAGGAGGAGGAGAACTTGCAAAGCAGCTCCTCGGGAATACCTGGGATATAGACGAACCGGAAGTGGTCCTGATATGGGTGACCGGGATAGTGCCCCACGGAGTAGGACCTCACGATATAGCCATAGATCTCGTCGCACAGACCTTCCCTGACGGCTTCGTGAAAAACAGGATACTGGAATTCGCAGGGCCCGGGATCGAAGCTCTCTCCATGGATTTCCGCATAGGAGTCGACGTAATGACAACGGAGACCAGCTGCCTTTCGAGCATCTGGGAGACGGATGGCAAGGTAAAGGACTATTACGAAAACGTCGGAAGACCTGAGGATTACAGGGAGCTTCGCATCTTGGACGGCGCATACTACGACCGCATGGTCATGATAGATCTAAGCAGTGCGGAGTGCATGATAGCAATGCCCTTCCACCCGTCTAAGGCATATACGATACACCAGCTCCAGAAAGACCCTCTGAGGATACTCAAGGAGGTACAGGACGACTGCAACAAGAGCCTGGGAGGAAAAGCGACCCTTGACCTGATAAGCGGCTCCGTAAAGAAAGGTAAGGTCTGCTGCGACCAAGGAGTCATAGTGGGATGCTCAGGCGGCATGTACGAAAACGTATGCGTTGCAGCCGACATACTCGAGGGTGGCTCCGTAGGAAACGGATACTTCGACCTATCCGTATACCCCTCCTCTGCTCCGATCAACCTGGCTCTCCTTAAGAACGGAGTCTCCGCCAAACTGGCAGAGACGGGAGCCGTGATGAAGCCCTGCTTCTGCGGGCCCTGTTTCGGCGCAGGAAATACTCCGGCAAACAACACACTGTCCATAAGGCACGCAACGAGGAACTTCCCCAACAGAGAAGGCTCAAGGCCCGCCGACGGACAGATAGCAGCAGTTGCCCTCATGGATGCAAGGTCCATTGCAGCCACTGCACTGAACGGCGGCGTCATAACGGCGGCAAGCGACATACCATATGAGGAGAAAGAACATCCCTACGTATATGACGACGGCATATATGAAAAGCGTTGCTATTTCGGTTTCGGAGACCCGAAGCCCGAGACTGAACTTCGCCTCGGACCGAACATTACGGACTGGCCGAAAATGCCGAAAATGAAGGACGATCTTCTTGTAAACTTCTGCGCAGTCATTGGAGATGAGGTCACTACGACGGATGAACTTATCCCGTCGGGTGAAACATCCAGTTACCGTTCAAACCCCGTGAAACTAAGCGATTTTGCCCTTTCAAGGCGCGTTCCCGGCTACGCCGACGCCAGCAAGAAGATAAGAAAGATGGCAGAAGATCTCGAAAGCGGAACGGTGCAGGAAGATCTTAAGTCCGTTATAGCAAAATTTTATACCGATACAAAAAATCTTTCTATCGGAAGCTGCGTCGTATCGAGAAGGCCGGGAGACGGCTCTGCCAGAGAGCAGGCTGCATCGTGCCAGAAGGTCCTTGGCGGTTTTGCAAACGTCTGCTACGACTATGCGACGAAGAGATACCGTTCCAATTGTATCAACTGGGGCCTGGTGCCTTTCACTCTCGATGCTGATGAGCCTTTTGATTTCAAGGAAGGCGATTGGCTGTATGTCAAGGGGATAAGGCAAGGGATACTGGACGGAAAGGAAGAATACACCGGTATCGTTGTTTCGGGCGACAGTACGAGGGAGATAAAGCTTTATTGCAAGGGTTTGTCGCAGGAAGAAAGACTGATCCTCACTGAGGGATGCCTGATGAATTATTACGCTGCCGGTTTTGGTAAATGATCAAGGTCCAAAGCATCAGTATCATATCGCAAAGCCCACTCAGGCTGACGCTGAGCCTTTTTGAGATCTGCAAAAGCTCGCTTGGGCTACCGCCCGACTCGCTTGCAGATCTTAGCAAAAAGTCTCATCTACCCTTCGTAAGCGCTTTGCGAATGACACCGACGCTTCGAACCTTTGGCACAAAACGCCTTGAAGATATGATTTGATCGAAAGGAATGATACATGAGTAAAATACAGATGACGACGCCCATTGTGGAGATGGACGGAGATGAGATGACCAGGGTGCTCTGGAAGATGATTAAGGAGAAGCTTTTGCTGCCTTTTATCGATCTTAAGACTGAGTACTACGATCTTGGGCTTTTAAACAGGAATGCGACTGAGGACGAGGTCACCAAGGATGCGGCTTATGCGGCTCTTAAGTACGGTGTCGCTGTAAAGTGCGCCACTATAACGCCGAACAGGCAGCGTATGGAGGAGTATCCTGAGCTGACTAAGATGTGGAGGTCGCCCAACGGCACAATAAGGGGCATCATGGGAGGGACTGTTTTCAGAGAGCCAATCACTGCGCCTTTCCTTCAGCCTGCTGTAAGGAAATGGACAAAGCCCATCACCATCGCAAGGCACGCCTACGGAGACATTTACTCTGCCGTGGATTTCAAAACAGAAGAACCCGTTGAGTGTAAAATGGTCTTCACGTCCGAAAGAGGCACACAAAGAGAATATCTTGTAAAGAAGACCGACGGCCCCGCCGTGTTCCTCGGGCAGCACAATTTAACAGGCAGCATAGAGAACTTCGCAAAGGCATGTTTCATGTATTCATGGGACACAAAGCAAAGCTTAAAGCTTGCGGCAAAAGACACTATCCTGAAGCAGTACGATACGGAATTTATAGAAGTGTTCAATAAGGAATACGAAAAGAACTGGAAAGCCCGTTTCGAAAAGGAAGGCATACGCTTCGGCTACACTCTCATAGACAGCGCCGCAGCGAGCCTTATGACCTCAGACGGAGGCTACGTGCTTGCTCTTAAGAACTACGACGGAGACGTACTTAGCGACCTTGTATCCGCAGCTTTCGGGTCCATAGCCATGATGACTTCGGTGCTTGTCAATCCCGAAGGAAAATACGAATTCGAGGCGGCCCACGGCACGGTAACGGATCACTATTACAGATATCTCAAAGGCGAAAAACCTGCGACCAACCCGACGGCGACTATCTTCGCCTGGACGGGAGCTCTCAGAAAAAGAGGAGAACTTGATAAAAACTACGAGCTCATGACCTTTGCTGAAAAGCTAGAAAGAGCAAATCTGCAAGTCCTTGCCGACGGTTTCGTATCAGAAGACCTGATACCTGCCCTTGAACCCGATTTCGAATACAGGGTCACAAGCGCCGAAGAGATCATAGATAAAATAGCCGAAAGGCTCTAAACAAAAGAGCAGCTTCGCCCGGTGCGAAGCTGCTCTTATTTTTTACCATTATTACGGAGAGTAATCAGACAACTTAAAGTCGGTGGATAGTACGAACTGCTGGGTGATAAGTTCGATGTTTCCTGAAGAGGTCTCCACGAAAATGGTGATGGAGAACACTATGTCTTCGGTCAGAGCTTGATCATAGTATATGTAAACCGTAACATCTGCAGGTGCATCCTGCACTACCTCCATACTTACGTCGTCGTTATCGCACTAAGCCGAGACCCCCACGCTTTCGTTGGGCTGGGCGGTGTTTATCTCAGGATATATTGTGAAATTGCCTACGTACACACCGTCGCTGTTGCTACCGCTTGCAATATATAAAGACAAAAGAGCTTTGCCGCAGCGGTCGCATTTGTAGTCTGCGTCGCCGTCATAATGCTCGAGCATAAGCTCTACCATGTATTGTTCTTCACCGCATCTGCTGCAGACCTGCTTAGACGAACCTTCGTGTTCGCAGGTCGCTTCGGTGATGACTATCACTTCGCCCCAGTCATGTCCGAGCGCGGCAATTTCTGTCTGCTCCAATACTTCGCCGCACCTTTCACACACTATCTCGCTCACTCCTGCTTCAGTACAGGTGGCAGCTGTGACTACAGGAGCTTCGGCGGCCTGATGTCCGAGAGCCGGGATGACGGCAGTCTCTTCGAATTCTTCGCATACGGTGCAGAAATGCCCCATGGAACCGTCTGCGGTACAGGTGGCGTCATCCATAACGATCTCTTCGCCCCAGTTGTGTCCGAGGGCTGCGGTCTCCACCCGATTGACCACTTCACCGCATCTTGTGCACCTGATCTCGCTGATACCGCCTTCCGTGCAGCTAGCTTCGATGACTGCGACCTCTTCGCCCGGGCTATGGCCAAGGGCAGCTACGACCCTATCCTCTGTTTCTCCGCACCTTTGGCAGGTCTTGCGCATGATACCGGTCTGTGTGCAGGTGGCACTTCGTACGACGGTCTCCGCACCCCAGTCGTGACCAAGAGCTGCGATCTCTTCACCTTCGCCTAAGTCTTCTCCGCACACGGAACACACCAGATGGCCTGTATGCCCGGCTTCCGTGCAGGTGGCCTCCACTCCTTCTTCTTCCGACGGAGTATGGTCTGCAAGAGGTATTTCCTCATCCTTTTCAAGTCCGCATATCTTGCACACGAACCTCATGATGCCTGTCTCCTTGCAGCTGGCCTCTTTTATGACTGTGCCTTCCTCATCAAAGACATGTTCCTCACCCGCCACTATCATCTCCTGAAAAGAGCTGGGTGAACGGTTATCTCCTATTCCGGCATTGAAATCTTCCATGAATCCTGCGGGGTCATCCATGGCGATCGATGATTGGACAATAACGATGCCGGCAGCTGCAACTGCCAGTCCCTTGGCAAGACCCGCAAGGCTCTTGGTAAGATCCTGCTGTTTTACGCTGATGTGCTTTCTCTTGAAACTGCCTCCGAAATGTCCTATCTCGGAGAACTCGCTCATCTCGCTGTATGAAGTATTCTTTTGTCCGTTAGGTTCGTATTCCGCCACCTTGGATAACACTCCTTTGCCCCATAGGGACTTCCTGTATCTATTGTATTGCTAATGCATTGTAATTGCAATAAATTGCCTGCAATTTCCTCTTGCATTATTTTCCTTCATGTAGTATCTTATCTGCGTGATATTTGACGAAAGTGGGGTGAATATATCATGGCGAATATCAAATCAGCAAAGAAAAGAATCAGTGTTATCAACAAGAAGACCGTCTACAACAGACGCGTCAAGAGCAGTCTTAAGGGCATAATCAAGAATTTCTACTCCGCTCTTGCGGCAGAGAATTTCGATCTTGCTAAGGAAAAGCTTGCTTTAGCAGAAAAGAAACTTATGCAGGCTGCAGCAAAAGGGACCATTCACAAGAACCATGCTTCTCGTAAGGTTTCCAGGATGACACTCGCCTACAACAAGGCAAAGGCTGAATAATCTCACCCGTCCCCACACGCGTATAAGTTAAATGCGCATTTTAAAACCCGGATTGTGTCTCCCGGGTTTTTCTTTTGCCCTATTTTATAATCTCATGGAATTCCCTGCAGCGGGCGGGAACGTCTTTTGCTCCGAACACAGCGGAGCCTGCAACCAGTATGTCCGCTCCGCTCTCGACCAGCATGGCTGCGTTGTCTAAGGTGACTCCTCCGTCCACTTCGATGAGGAAATCGAGGTCCTCGTTTTTTCTGATCTCGTCCAGTTCGCAGATCTTGAGCACCGTGTAGGGTATGAACTTCTGGCCGCCGAAGCCCGGGTTCACGCTCATGATGAGGACCATGTCCACCTCACCCAGTATACACTCAAGGGTAGATACGGGAGTGGCAGGGTTCAGCGCTACGCCTGCTTTGCAGCCAAGCTCCTTTATCTGGTGTATGACTCTGTCAAGATGGGTGCAGGCCTCCTGATGCACAACTATGTACTCGGTCTGGGGAGTTGCGAAATCAGGTATCCTGTGTTCAGGATGCTCTATCATGAGATGTATGTCGAAGGGAAGTTTCGTCTTTCCAACCAGACTTTTTACTACAGGTCCCCCGAAGGTGATGTTGGGAACGAACTGCCCGTCCATTATGTCCATGTGGACAAAGCCTGCTTCACCCTCTTCTATGAGGGCGACCTGATCTGCCAGATGTGAAAAATCCGATGCAAGAAGCGACGGTGAAAGTTTAGCCATTAGTACTTTTTCCTTTCCTTAAGTTCCTTATACATAGTCTTGTACGACGTATATCTGCTCTTCTTTATTTTTCCTTCTTTTACGGCGTCCTTTATGACGCAGTCCGGCTCGTTTATGTGCATGCAGTTGTCGAACCTGCACTTGCCAAGATAGGCTTCAAAGTCAGGAAAATACTTTGCAAGTTCTGTTTCATCCAGCTCCGGTGTTTCAAAAGAGGTAAAACCCGGAGTGTCGAAGAGGAATATGTCCCCCTTTGCAAAGAGCTCCGAATGCCTGGTGGTGTTCTTGCCCCTCAAGGTCTTTTTAGATATCTCGCCCACCTCTGCGTTTTCTCCTAAGATGGCGTTGGTGAGGCTTGACTTTCCTACGCCCGAAGGCCCCGCAAGGGCGGCCTGTTTGCCGGAAATGGCTGCTTTGAGATCTTCTATGCCCTCTCCCGTCACTGCGGATACGCAGTGCACCGGATATATGCCCTCATAGATCTTTGCTATCTCCTCTGCAGATGCCAGGTCTTCCTTGTTTATGCATATTATAACCTCAGAATCTTTAAGCTCTGCGGAGACTGCCATACGGTCTATGACGTAGGTCAGAGGTTCAGGGTCTTTTGCAGCCGCAACTATGACGCAGAGTTCCACATTGGCGATGGGAGGTCTGTCGTATTCGTTGAGCCTCGGAAGTATCGCATCCACGGTACCTGCGAGCATGGAAGGATCGGAGGCAGTAGAGGCAGGATCAAGAGACAGCTCCACAAGGTCTCCAACCATGGGGGTCTGGCCTTTGATCCGGAACTTTCCTCTGGCTTTGCATTCATAAACTTGTCCGCCGGAATAGACGTAGTAAAACCCGGCTATGCCTTTTATGAGCTTTCCAGTCATCAGTTCTTGCGTTCCACTGTTCCGTTGTCGAAATCCACCGTGTAGCTTATGGTCGTGTTGTCTATGACGACTACGGCGCTTCCCTTGCCCTTGCCGTGAATATCGTAGTCGATGGAGCTCATTCCGAAAGTCTTTCTGAACTTCTCCCTGGGCCACTGGGTGATGCCGCCTTCATTGGCGTAGTTGTCCGTGACTATGATAGCTATATAGTGGTCTCCGTTGTCAAAACCTGCAAGGTCTATGTGCAGCTTTATGGTCGACTCGCCTTCTGCTATGACGGCGCGGACCACCAGTTCGAATTCTGTTCCTACGGTCACTTCGTCGTACTCGGAAGGATTCTGGGAAAGGACGCAGCCTCTGTCTATGCCGGAGCTGTAGTCCTCTCTGTAGCTGACCGTATATGTGCAGCCCTTGGATGCAAGGGCTTTTATGGCGTCTTCCAGCTTAAGCCCGACAACGTTCATGGAGAAGGTGTCTCCCGAGCTTTCGCTGGGGCCTTTGGACACGTTGATGTTGACCGGTGTTCCTCTCTTGAGGTTGGTCCCAACCACGGGACTTGTTGAAATGACACAGCCCTTCTTTACGGTGTCGCTGTACATCTCGGTGACGGAGCCCACCGTAAGGCCGTAGTTTTCTATCTTCTTCTTTGCTTCCGAAAGTTCCATGTTCCTTACTTCAGGTACGTTGGCTCCCGGGTTTTTCTTTGACACGTTTACTTTGATGGTAGTTCCGGGCCTTACCACGGACTCGGCTTTGGGGGACTGGGAAAGTATGGTGCCTTCCTCGTAATTGTCGTTGACAAGCTCAGAATCGAGAAGTATCTGAAGGCCCTGCGCCTCGAGCATCGCCTTGGCATCGTCATAGTTCTTCTCAAAGAGGTTGGGAACGACTATGGTCTTGTTCCTCTCCTTTATGGAATCCACAAAGACGTCGAAAAGACCCCAGACGAGGGGAATGAGAGCTATGATCAAAGCCACCGTTATGGAGAAGCTCTTCTGCCAGAACTTGATGGGCTTGCCCTCTTCCTCTTCCGTTTCCGCAACTACGCTTCTTGTAAAGCCCTCTTCTTCAGGAAGAGGTTCAGGTTCATATTTAACCAGTTTTGAATATTTGACGAGATTGAGGGCCACGATCATGTCGTCAGCAGACGAGTACCTGTGATCGGGGTTCTTGTCCGTCGCTTTGAGTATTATATCCTCAAGGTCCTGAGGCATGTCGAAAGCGAACTTCGACGGCGGTATCATGGGCTCGTTCATGTGCTTTACGGCCACCTCTACGGCGTTTTCTCCGTCGAAGGGCACTCTGCCCGTGATCATCTCGTACATGACTATACCAAGGGAATAGATGTCCGTGCGGCCGTCTACGGGTATGCCCCTTGCCTGCTCAGGTGAGAAGTAGTGGATGGAGCCCATGACGGCTTCCTTCTCGTCCCCTGACATCTCCTGGTTTGGGTTGGCCCTCTTTGCAATACCAAAGTCAGTGAGCTTTGCCACACCGTCGTAGGTGACCATGATGTTGTGCGGCTTTATGTCTCTGTGGATGAGCATGTTGGCGTGAGCTGTGCGAAGAGCAGATGCTATCTGCTTTCCGTAGGATACCACGGTGTGAGCGTCAAGCTTTCCTTCCCTCGTGATGATCTCGGACAAGGTCTCCCCTTCCACAAGTTCCATGACTATGTAGTGTATGTTTCCTTCCTGTCCTACGTCGTAAACCTGGACTATGTTGGGGTCTACGATGCCTGCTACGAGCTGGGACTCGCGGAGGAAACTCTCGATGAAGGATTCATCCTGAGTGTACTCCGGCCTTAAGATCTTGACCGCCACAAAACGGCCAAGGCTCCTGTCCTTCGCTTTGAAGACGACGGCCATGCCGCCC
>JAFZSM010000052.1 GCA_017619385.1 Bacillota bacterium | reverse complement strand
GGTTTATGCAGGACCCGATCATAAACACGCAGCTCAGAAGCCTGAAGTATACAAATTTTAGTTAGGGAGGTTTAAGAAATGCCAAAGATACAGTACTGCGGAACAGGCAGAAGAAAATCCTCTGTTGCAAGAGTACGTCTTGTGGCAGGCAAGGGAGATATCATTGTTAACAAGAAGCCTCTTGACGAGTATTTCGGCATGGAGCTTCTTAAGAGAGAAGTTAGAAGACCCCTCGAACTCGTAGGAGCAGAGGGCAAATACGACGTTATCGCTACCGTAAACGGCGGCGGAACAACAGGTCAGTCAGGTGCACTCCGCCATGGCATTTCAAGAGCACTCTGCCAGGCAGACCCCGAAAACAGGGCAGCACTCAAGGCAGCAGGCTTCATGACACGTGACCCGCGTATGAAGGAAAGAAAGAAGTACGGACTCAAGAAAGCCCGTAGAGCTTCTCAGTTCAGTAAGAGATAATTACGGCGATCGCTTTACTGCCGCTTTTGTGCGGCCTTAAGATGCTTTTCGCCGTGTTATGGAAAGCAATGGATGAAACTCCCGAAAACCAAGCGTTTCGGGAGTTTTTATGACTTAAATCATCATGGAAAAGAAAAGCAATACACAACTAATTTGGGAGTTCCTATACGGATGCAAAAGGTATTTCGTAGTATTCATCATAGCGCAGCTCATTACATCCCTGTGCCAGATGCTGACTCCCCAGATCGTAAGATCCACCATCGACAATGTGTTAGGGGGGAAAGAATCCGATTTCCCTGCATTTGTCATGCGCCTGGTGGAAAAGGTAGGCGGATTTGCATATATCGCAGATCACCTTTGGATAATGGCGGCTGCGCTCATGGCTGTTGCCACGGTGCAGTTCGTCTCCAACTATTTCGGAAGAGTATATAACACGAAGGCGGCCGAATCCCTTTCAAGGAACATGAGGAACAGGCTATTCGGTCATATCCAGAAGCTTCCCTATGACTGGCATATGAAGAACCACACCGGAGATATAATCCAGCGCTGCACCTCTGATATACAGACTCTGAGGAACTTCCTTGCCGAGCAGCTGACGGCTCTTCTTCTGACGGTCATCAAGATCGCCATGGGACTTTACTTTATGTTCTCCATGAACGTGAAGCTGTCTCTTTATGCCATGCTGCCCATTCCGGTCATAATCATCCTCACGGTCATATTCTCAAAAGATATGCATGCGGGATTCAAGGTCTGCGACGAGATGGAAGGCGTCGTTTCTTCCATGGTCCAGGAAAACCTGACAGGCGTGAGGGTAGTAAGAGCATTCGGCCAGGAGAGGAGAGAAAAGGACAGATTCGAAGCAAAGAACGAAGAGTATACCAATCTTTGGATAAAAGTAGGTCACCTCATGGGCAGGTTCTGGTGTTCACAGGACATCCTGACAAGCCTTCAAACTCTTCTTGTGTTGGTCCTTGGCGCTAAGATGTGTGTCGAAGATGCCATGCTCCCCGGTGAATACGTGGCCTTCCTCTCATACAATGCAATGATGGCTTTCCCCATCAGACGTATAGGAAGGGTAGTATCCGAGATGAGCAAGGCCGGAGTAGCAATAGATCGTATTGCTTATGTGGTAAATTCCGAAGAGGAAAAGGATCCTGAAGACGCTAAGGCAGTGCCCCTCGACAGGGACATAGTCTTCGATCACGTGAACTTCAGCTACGAAGGAAGCAAGGAGATACTCCACGACGTGAGTTTCACTATCCCAGCCGGATCCACTTTAGGCATCCTGGGCGGAACGGGAAGCGGCAAATCCACGCTTATGCTTCTCCTCGACAAGATGTATGCTCTTCCGGAAGGAAGCGGAAGCATACGTATCGGAGATACGGACATAAGGGAAATAAAGACAGGCTACCTTAGAGACAATATCTCCATAGTTCTCCAGGAACCTTACCTTTATTCAAGATCTCTTAAGGAGAATATAGGAATAACCAATGCCGATTTTGACCTTGAGACCATAAGAGAGGCAGCAAGAGCAGCATGCCTCGATGAGACCATCGAGAGTTTTTCAAAGGGTTATGACACATTCGTAGGAGAAAGAGGCGTTACGCTTTCCGGCGGCCAGAAACAAAGAGCGGCTATTGCCAGAGCCCTTACCAAGGACGTTCCCATTTTTATCTTCGACGATTCCCTGTCTGCTGTAGATACGGAGACCGATGCGAAGATAAGGGCGGCTCTTGAGGAAAAGTTCGGAACGGCCACCATCATAATCATATCACACAGAATAACGACGCTTTCAAAAGCAGACAATATCCTGGTACTTGAAGACGGAAGAGTATCTGAGATCGGAAGCCCTGAAAAGCTCAGAACTTCAGGTGGCCTTTATAACCAGATATTCGATATCCAGTCAGGTAACGTATAAGGAAGGAGGCGCAAAAATGAGTAAAAATACAAAAGAAAAAGATCCGATGCGTCTCTTCGGCATACCAAAGATGATGCCGCTGATACTGAAGTACAAAAAGCCTTTGCTTTTGATGTGCATGTATACATGCTTCTCCAACCTGGCTGCAGTAGCAGCTCCGGTGTTCCAGCGCTATGCCATAAATCATTACGTCGAGGACAAGACTCTCGACACAGTATGGATATTCATAGGGCTGTACGTGCTCAATATAGCTATCATGGCATGGGCAGGGTACCGGGAGGTCATAGTGGGACTCACCACTGAAATGCACATGGACAGAGATATGAGAAACAAGGCGTTCTCACATCTTCAGGAGCTGGCATTCTCATATTACAACCAGAACAGCGTGGGATATATCCATTCAAGGGTCATGAGCGATACTTCGCGTATAGGCGATCTGTTTTCATGGCAGATACATGATACGGTGGCATTTGTCGTATATATAGGCGCATCGATCATAATCATGTTCATTACGGATTGGAAGCTGACCCTTCTTGCTATGGCAATAGTTCCTTTTATCACCGTATTCTTCTCCATTTTCCAGATGAGGTATTTTGAACTTCACAGGGAGGTAAGAGAACTCAATTCGAAGATAACGGGAGACTTCAACGAAGGTATCACCGGAGCAAAGACTACAAAGTCTTTGGTCATAGAAGACAAGATATACAGTGACTTCCAGAAAGATACGGAAGCCATGGTCAAAAAATCACTTGCCCAGGCTAAGCTCCACGGCGTATTCCACGCAGTGACCATATTTGCATCGTCCCTTGCCGTCGCCATAGTTCTTTGGAAAGGGGGAGTCATAGCGAAGACCGAAATAGGTACTTTCTCTATGTTCATGTCCTACGCAGAGAACCTGATGGAGCCTGTAAGATGGTTGGTAGATACTCTGGCGCTCTTCGTAGCAGGAAAGGTCAATATCGAAAGATATACAAAGCTTTGTGAGACCGTATCCGACGTTACGGATACGCCTGAGGTCATAGAAAAGTACGGCGACTCCTTCGATCCAAAGAAGGAGAACTGGGAAGAGATAAAGGGCGATATCCGGTTCGACGACGTAAGCTTCAAATATCCGGATGGAGGAGAATACGTACTCGAACACTTTGATCTTGATATACCTTTCGGTACGAATTTAGCTATAGTAGGTGAGACAGGAGCAGGAAAGAGCACTCTTGCTTCTCTCATATGCCGTTTCTACGAACCTACAGAGGGACGGATACTCATCGACGGTAAAGACGCAAGAGAGCGCTCCCAGCTTTGGCTCCACAGCTCCCTCGGATACGTGCTTCAGACTCCTCATCTATTCTCCGGATCCATCAGAGATAACCTCAAATACGGAAACGAGGATGCGACGGAAGAAGATCTCTGGAGAGCGATCGATCTTGTATCCGCAAGGAACGTCATCGAAAAGCTTGAAAAAGGTCTCGATACGGATGTCGGAGAGGGCGGAGACATGCTCTCAACAGGTGAGAAACAGCTGATCTCTTTTGCAAGAGCAATACTTGCAGATCCCAAGATCATAGTTCTTGACGAGGCTACGGCTTCCGTAGATACTCTGACGGAAGCGAGGATACAGGCTGCAATAGATACGGTCATCAAGGGAAGGACTTCCATAGTCATTGCTCACAGGCTTTCCACCATAAAGAACGCAGACCTCATACTCGTAGTTTCTGACGGAAAGATAATCGAAAGAGGAAAGCATGAAGATCTCCTCGCTGCAAAGGGTCACTATTACAAGCTTTGGACAAGGCAGTTCGAAGATGCAGCAACAGCTGAGATATTGAACAAAAAATAAGGTATTAAATCACCTCCGCTTTATGGGCGGAGGTGTTTTTTATCTGCTTTTGATATTTTTTTTCATCGCAGTGTGATATACTGTTTGGAAACGATCATCCATTAACGGGAGTTTTTAAATGAAAGTACTTTTAACCGGAGGAACAGGATACATAGGCAGCCACACTGCCGCCGAGCTCCTCACAAAGGGCTATGAAGTGGTCCTTCTCGACAATCTATCAAACAGCGAAGAAAAGACCGTGATGAACATCGCCAAGGTCTGCGGCAAGCTGCCCAAATTCGTAAAGGGAGATGCCTGTGATCAGGAAGTTCTCGATAAGATCTTTAGCGATCACAAGATCGACGCAGTCATACACTTCGCCGGATATAAAGCTGTAGGCGAGAGCGTGGAAAAACCTCTCATGTACTACCGCAACAACTTAGACAGCATGCTTTCCGTTCTCGAAGCAATGAAGAGACACGGATGCAATACACTCATCTTCAGCTCATCGGCAACCGTTTATGGGGAGGGCAATCCCGTTCCGTTCGTTGAGACCCAACCTACGGGCGGGTGCACAAATCCTTACGGCAGGACCAAGTATTTCATAGAGGAGATATTGAAAGATGCCGCAGCTGCAGATCCGGAGCTTTCCGCAGTGATACTGAGATATTTCAATCCCATAGGTTGTCACAGGGTAGGGTATCTGGAAGAGCAGCCAAAAGGTATTCCGAACAATCTCTTCCCATATATTTGCCAGGTGGCGGAAGGCAAACTCCCAAAGCTCAACGTCTTCGGAAACGACTACGACACTCCCGACGGGACCGGAGTCAGGGACTACATCCACGTGATGGATCTCGCTTCGGGTCATGAGGCAGCCCTTAGGTATGCCGTAGAGCACAAAGGCGCAGAGGTGTTCAACCTTGGCACTGGTAAGGGTACTTC
>JAFZSM010000051.1 GCA_017619385.1 Bacillota bacterium | reverse complement strand
GCAAAAGAAGCCGGCTCATACATAGGGACATATATGAGGGAATACGGTTTCGATTTAAACCTTGCTCCTGTTGCAGACGTCAACACAAATCCAAAGAACATAGTTATAGGAAACAGGTCATTCGGAAACGACCCAAATCTCGTATCAGAAATGGTCAGGGCATATATAGAAGGACTTCATAGCGCAGGGGTCCTTTCCTGCACAAAACACTTTCCCGGGCACGGAGACACTACCTCGGATACTCATACAGGGAGGGTGGTCTTATACAAGACTTGGGACGAGCTCCTGACTTCTGAACTTATACCATTTAAAGAGACTATGGATGAAACCGATATTATCATGATTGCCCATATCACGCTTCCTGAAGTTACGGGGGACGGGCTGCCGGCGTCAATGTCGGGAGAACTCATACAAGGAAAGCTAAGAGGAGAGCTTGGGTACGATGGCGTTGTGGTCACCGACTCTATGGCTATGAAGGCAGTCGCAGACTATTACGGACCAGGCGAGGCTGCGATCACAGCTATAGAGGCAGGAGCCGACATAGTGCTAATGCCCTTTGATTACAAAGAAGCATTTGATGCTGTTTATGATGCGGTCTTGTCAGGAAGGCTGAGCGAAGAGCGCATCGATGTTAGCGTCTGCCGGATACTTAAACTCAAGATAGTTAATTGATGAATGTTTCACTGTTCGCCCCAGCTGACTATCTCCCATTCGCCGTCTTCAGTGAGGGTGAGCTGGCACTTATAATCGGTATATTCCGTATCGGCTTTTAAGCTTTCACTTCCGTTTTTAGGTGAGCGAAAATCCATAAGGAACAGTGCGTTTCCTTCTCCATCTCCTGCATATCTTATGCTATTGATACCCCGCCCGTTTGGGCGGGGTTTTTATATACAAAGATTCAAAAAAGTACAGTTATTTGTTATTTTTTTCTTTTTAGCGTGAAAAAAGTATGATAGAACTTATAGTCGTATATATATCACAATTCAAATGGGCTATATTTCCGTTTGAATATATCTCAGAGGAGAAAAACATGAAAAACAGTTTGAAGTAAGTGCAGTCGGTAGAGGTGACTACGATGATGTCACGATGTCGTTCCCTGAAAGGGCCTTTTTCTATATAATAAAAGCTCCCAAGTATACCATCAGATTCAACAAAAATGACGGAAGCGGTGAGTATGTCGATATAAAAGAAATTCCCTACGGGTCAACTTTGGAGTCGGTCCCTGTTTTCGAAAGAGAGAATTATGACTTCGGAGGTTGGTACAAAGACGAAGCTTGCACAGAAGGCAATGAGTTCGATGTTACCCAGCCCATCAAGAATCCGCCGTCAGATCTTTATGCAAAATGGATATCGAATCTGCCTCCGGTAGAGCCCGAACCCATCACGTCCGTAACGCTCACATTGCCGGAAGTAAAAGAAGGTGACGGATATGTTCTCGACAGTAACGGAACTCCGAGACCGTTCCCGGACGTCACGATTCCGGAAGACGTCCTTTATGATGTCTTGTACAACTACTACGTTGTAGAAGACGATACCCAGCTCCTTGGATACGGACTTCCTAAAGCAGATGCCACTTTCAAAAAGGGTGACGAGATCTATATAGCAACAGAACTCTTCCCCGAAGATTACGAACTCCATCCTTTCACTGAAGAGGCTTTGGGAGAGAATCATAAGGTCGCAATAACCGTAAACGGCGGTGAGCTTGTAAAGAGCTACCTCTATACCTATTACGAAGATGATTCTCAGGAGGTCGCAGCACGTTCTCTGGTAGTGATCACAAAGGTCGTAGTCACCGGTGACGATGAGACCGGCGGAGATCCTTCCGAAGAACCGGGTGGAGATCCTTCCGAAGAACCGGGCGAAAATCCTGCACCTTCCACGGGCGATATGACCATGCTGTTCATTGCTGCAGCTTCCATCACCATCGCACTTGCTGCGGCATTGGTCAATGCAGACAGCAAGAGAAAAAGATATTACTGATAATAAGTCAATATATTGAAACGGAAAGACCGCTGCTCTATGGCAGCGGCCTTTTTCTGTGTATACATGTAGTTGTTACAGTTCCTCTTCGGAAAGCACCTTGAATCCCTCGGCGAGAAGCAGTTCCGTCGTCACTCCGTCTCCCTTTGCTTTGGATCCCGAAAAGCTGCCGTCATAGATTGTGCCTTTTCCGCAGCTGGGGCTTCCTGATTTTAGGACAGCCAGGTCCACTTTATTCAGCTTCGCGATCTCAAGAGCCATGGCGGCTCCTTTTTTGTAATACGAACTGACATCTTTCCCGTCCTTTGCCAGTACGGCTCCGGGCCTTGTGATGCTGCGGAGAGTCCCTTTTGCTGTCCGCTGCCTTTCAGACGGGGTTCTTGGCGTAGGAAGCCCTCCCATTTGCTCAGGACAGACGGGAATGAGCACAGTATCTTTCTGTTTGGCAAGAGCAAGGACCTTGTCGCAGGGCTTTGACTTGCCGTCATATCTGCATTCGCAGCCAAGAAGGCATGCGCTGACCATAATTTTCTTCATCTATCCTTAATCCTTTTCATAAAGGTTCACATCGGTGACCCCGTCGGTCTCCTCAAAGCAGACCTTGACTAATTCTTTTTGCGACGTGGGGACATTCTTTCCCACATAATCGGGTCTGATGGGCAGTTCTCTGTGGCCTCTGTCGATGAGTACGGCAAGACCTATCTTGGCAGGTCTCCCCTGGGAAAAAATAGCCTCAATGGCTGCTCTTGCGGTCCTTCCTGTGTACAAAACGTCGTCGCAGAT
>JAFZSM010000050.1 GCA_017619385.1 Bacillota bacterium | reverse complement strand
TCTCGTCGAATATGGTATTAGCCGCTTTTTCCGGTATGCCGTTTCTGATACAGCCAGGCACGTCTATGGTGCCGTCTTCGTTGAGTTTTCCGTGAATGAAGAACTCCCTCTCCCTTGCCATCTCATCGGCGTGTTTTTTGCTCATGGCGCGGCGCACAAGATCAGCTCTTCCGTAGGAATAGCCTCCCAGTTTCCTCACTATATCCATGACCTGCTCCTGGTAGACTATGCAGCCGTAGGTCGTGGACAGTATGGGCTCAAGCTCCGGGACCAGGTATTGTATGTTCTCAGGATTTTTCTTGCAGGAAACATACTTCGGTATGGAATCCATGGGGCCTGGTCTGTAGAGGGAAATACCTGCGACCAGGTCTTCCAGGCAGTCCGGCTGAAGGTCCTTCATGAAGGCCGTCATTCCTCCCGATTCGAGCTGGAACACTCCCACCGTGTTTCCCGTTGATATCAGTTTATATACGTCGGGGTCTGCAAAGTCAATGGCGTTGAGATCTATATCGATGCCCGTGTCCGCTTTTATCATTTCCGTGCAGTCCCTCATGGCCGTCAGGTTGCGAAGACCGAGGAAATCCATCTTGAGAAGTCCAAGATGCTCGATCTCCGTCATGGTGTACTGTGTAGCAAGGCCCGTATCGGAGTTTACAAGTGGAACGAACACATCCACAGGCTGAGGCGCTATGACGACGCCGGCCGCATGGGTGGAAACATGCCTCGCAAGTCCTTCGAGGACCTTTGCCGTATCGACTACGGCCTTGACCTGGGGGTCTGTGTCGTAGGCGTTCTTAAAGTCCGGAGACTTTTCCAACGCCTTTTCCAAAGTGATCCCAAGATCGTCGGGTATCATCTTTGTCAGCTCAAGGCTCCTTTGGAAAGGAACTTCCATTACTTTAGCTACGTCCTTTACCACGGCCTTGGCCTTGAGAGTTCCGAAGGTGGATATCTGGGATACGTTTTCGACGCCGTAGCGCTCCTTGACGTAGTCTATGATCTCCCCTCTTCTTTCTATGCAGAAGTCCATGTCTATATCGGGCATGGATACACGCTCTATATTCAGGAATCTTTCAAAGATCAGCTGGAAATGTATCGGGTCTATATCCGTTATCTCCATGCAGTAGGCTACTACGGAACCTGCTGCGGAGCCTCTGCCGGGACCTACCATGATGCCGTGGCCTTTGGCGAAATTGACGTAGTCCCACACTATGAGGAAGTATCCCACGTAGCCCATCTTTTCGATGGTAGCCACTTCATACTCCATCCTGTCCTTAAGCTCCTGTGAAACTGTGGGAGCGTAGTCCGCCATGTTTTCAAGGACCTTTCCGGAAGGAAGCGGCCTTTTTGCTGAAGAACTCTTCTCCGTCGTTCCGTATCTGTATTCCAGTCCTGTCCAGCAAAGGTATTCGAAGTACTGATTCTCGGATTCGAATATTTCCGGGATCTCGAACACCGGTATGTGATATTCGTTGAACCTGAAGTCGAAATTGCACTTCTCGGCTATCTCCATGGTATTGTCGATAGCCTCGGGGACGTCTTTGAAAATCTCCCTCATCTCGTCTTCGGACTTCAGATAGAATTGGTCGTTGGGAAAGCGCATCCTTTCGGTATCCGAGAGATTGCTCTTTGTGCCTATGCAAAGGAGCACGTCATGAGCGCTGTGGTCTTCGCGATAGATATAGTGGACGTCGTTGGTCGCCACCATCTTGATCCCAAGCTCTGCAGAAAGCCTCTTAAGGCCTCTATTGACGACAAGTTCTTCCTCGAGCCCCTGATCCTGAAGTTCAAGGTAATAGTCGTCTCCGAAGAGATCTTTGAACCATTTTGCCTCCGCCTTTGCCCCTTCGTAGTCTCCCGTGTAAAGGAGATGCTGTACCCTTCCCGCAAGGCAGGCGGAAAGGCACACAAGGCCTTCGTGGAACTGAGAGAGTAGCTCGTGATCTATGCGGGGCTTGTAATAGAACCCTTCCTTGTATCCTTGTGAGACAAGGTGTATGAGGTTCCTATAGCCCTTTTCGTTCTTTGCAAGGAGGACGAGGTGATTGTGCTCCCTGTCCACCGCTCCGTCTCTGTCGAAACGGGTCCTCGCCGCCATATATACTTCGCAGCCGATGATGGGTTTTATGCCCATCTTCTTTGCCGTCTCGTAGAACTTAACAGCACCGTACATGACTCCGTGGTCCGTGATCGCCATGGCGGTCTGGCCCAGTTCTTTGGCACGGGAAAGCAGCTTGTCTATGCGACAGGCTCCGTCTAAAAGGCTGTATTCAGTATGAACGTGTAAGTGTGTAAAAGCCATTTATATCAATTGATTCTTTATGTGTAAATTTGTTTGTCAGCTGACAAGCCAAATTTGCACCTTTGCTTATTACTGCAGTTTATCGAATGCCGAAAGGAGTTCTTTCAGCTTTGCCAAGGTCTCTTCCACGCCGCCCTCATTATCGCTTTCGATATTGAGCGGCATCACGGGATCGTGGAGACTCTTTCTTATAAGGAACCATCCTCCCGGAACGTTGACTCTGACGCCCTCGTAATTGGGAACTGCAAGGCTCCATCCGGGAATCTTGGCAGATTCTGATTCGACGTAATCAAGGACCTCCTGCGCATAAGCGGAGAAATCCTCAGCCAGAACTTTGAAACGGACCTCTTTTGCTTCCAGAGGATCCTTAAGGTCTGCAATGAGATCTTCTATATGCCCTCCCTCTTTCTTAAGGAGCGCAGCCTCTATGACTATCTTTGTTGCAAGGTAGGCGCCGTCGTCCAGGAAGTAGTTCTCTTCCATGGCCGCATGGCCGGAAGTCTCTATGGCAAGGCGGCAGTCAATACCCTCTTTGTTAAGCTCCTGTCCCTTGTTTATGACGTTGCGGTATCCTCTTTGGAACCTCAGATGTTTGCATCCCAGTTTCTTTTCTATGAAATCCGTAAGCTGAGTGCTGGTTATGCTGTCGGTGACTATGGTGGTACCGGGATGCCCTTTTGAGGCTATATACGCAGCAAGCCCTACGATGCGGTTCCTTGATATCTCTTTTCCGTCGCTTCCCACAGCAGCTGCTCTGTCCACATCTGTGTCGAAGATGATGCCAAGATCTGCATGACTTTCCTTGACAGCTCTGCAGATGCTCTCCAGTGCTTCCGGGTCCTCAGGATTGGGAGCGTGGTTCGGGAACATGCCGTCAGGCTCCAGGAATTGTGAACCGCTGCAGTCTGCACCTAAGGGTTCCAACACGTCCTTTACATAGAATCCTCCGCTGCCGTTACCTGCGTCTACTACCACATGAAGGCCTTCAAGGGGCTTATCCCCTTCTTCTTTTCCGAGCCCTTCGCAAATGATATTTCTAAGGTGCTGCGAATATTCTTTCATAAGGTTCCTTGGGAAGACCCATTTCCATTCCCTGTTGATGGAAAAGTCCTCTTCCATGTTTTCCGCCAGCGCAATTATCTGCTTGATATCGGCGCTGTCCAGGCCTCCGTCCTTTGTGAAGAACTTCATGCCGTTCCTCTCATAGGGAAGATGGCTTGCGGTGAACATGATGGCTCCGTCTGCTTTAGGTTCATTGGGCGTATCAAAAGCAGTAGACATGAACATGGCGGGAGTCGTAGCAAGTCCACAGTCGTGGACTTCGCAGCCGGCCCATGCCGTGCGGTAAGACACTTCTCTGAACAGTTCCTCTCCAGTGACTCTTGGATCTCTGCCTATGTCGATGTACAGATAATTTCTCCCGGTCTTTGCCGCAAGCCATGCGACGAAACCCAAGGCCAGATCCACACATATCATGGGAGTCAGGTTCACAGGCTTTCCGCCTTCGGTCTTAAGTGCCACTCCCCTTATATCGCTGCCGTTTTGAAGCGCTTTGTAATCTCTCATATCTGCTCCTTTTATAACACTTTATTATATATTCTTATCGCCTTTTATTCAATGAAAAAGGCGCCATTTTAAATCTCAAAACGGCGCCTTGAAAAATATGTTTTCTTTGTCATTGCATCTTAGACGTATCATTCTTTATATTCACCCTGTGGGAATAGATGTTGAACACCCTGTAGCCGTCCTCTTCGGGCAGATATTCGGCCCAGTATGTCATTATCCCTTTGTAAAGATGGGCTATCCTGTGACCGTTTTCGCTGTCCACAAGGTACAAGGAGCTCTCTTCTGCAAGCCTTATGAGGTCTGAGATATCTTCGGACAGTATCAGATCGTCATCCATCTTTTTTTGCAATTTATCGTCGAAGCGAAGATCGAGGACTGAAGGAAGACTGCTCTGCTTTGCATTTATTGAATACTTCTCTATCAGTTCTTTTTTGAGCATGTATCTGTTGGTCCTTCTCTCCTGAAGAGTGGGGACCGGTCTTTCTTCCTTGTTGATGCCAAGTATCAGATCCAATATGTGCCTTACTTCCTTGCCTCTGGATGCAAAGATATCCCTGCAGTTGGTGCAATAAACGACGTAGGGCAGTTCGCTGTCCTTCATGCGCTCTTTTACCTGTTTTTCGACCATGTTCCTGTTTACGTTGTATACTTGCTGGCCGAAACTGCAGCACTGACTCTCTTTTCCCGCGTACAGGCTTTCTTCAAGTGACAGTCCCGCTTTCTTTGCAAACTCTCTGACTTTGGACTGAAGCTGCGGTTCATATCTTGATGAGCAGGGATCGAATACGGATGCTTTTTCAAAGGGAAGCTGCGCAGCTGAAGGCTCTTTTACAAGCTCATAGAGCATGACGATCTGAGCCTCGCGAAGGCTTTCTTTCAGTATTTTATAACAGGAAGGACACACGGTGACTATGACGGGTCTTCCTGCCTTTTCCCAGTACTCCTTTATTTCTTCATGTGCCTTCTCAGTGCCCTCATCATCGCCCGTCCACTTGACAGGGGCTCCGCAGCAGCCGAGAAGCAAGGCGCAGTCCGGATGCTCACGAAGAAGCAGCTCGTAGCTCATGGTCACATACCTCGGATCCGAGGCTCCGGTCTGGCAGCCCGGGAAAAACAGGTACTCAGACTTGCCCGGGGCCGGTTCATAGTAAAGGAAAGCCGAATCAGACTCTGCAAAAGCATAATCTCTGAGCCAATAATCATGGTAAGCGTGAGGAATGACACCCTGCCTGTAAAGCTGCTTTTTTGCATCAAGAAGGAATGCACCGATGTCTATTCCCTTAGGGCAGAGCTCTTTGCAAAGACCGCAGTCCGTGCAGCCGCTTATCTGCCTCGTGCCCTCTCTTGTATCCACGTGTTCAAAAAGGTTCATGGTAACGCCGACGGCTCTGTTAAGATCTATGATATCGTTTCCGAAATCTTTGAGCATCTCGCAGGCTTCCATGCATCTTGAGCAGTCACATCCCGTGCACAAGGCTGCCATGGCCCTTGCGGACGGCTTATCAAGGGATATCTCTTCTCCTTCCGGAAGATCGGCAAGCCCGTCTGCATAGAGGGCCTCTATATCCCGCAAATTGCCTGTCTTGACGAGCCAGTCAAGCTGCCTGAATATGTTCTTGCCTGCCTGTATGCCGTTTACAAGGCCGCTGTACGGCTGCACAGCATGAACGTTATCGCCTTGTATGGTTTTTCCCGAAGCGTTTATGACATGATCAAAATCTGAAACGGGAAGAGACGAGAGATCGAAACAAGTCTTGACTTCGCATTTCACGAATTTGAACTGTCCGAGCACCCCTCTTTGCACGATTTCCTCTCCAAGGAGCTTTGAGATCTCCGGGCACAGACAGCAGTCCTCCTCGAAGACCGTAACGCTGTATCCGCTCTGGGCAAATTTAAGAGCTGCAGCCATGCCCGCAAGTCCGGATCCTGCCACAGCCACCTTTATACCGTTGTCAGGCACCCCGTAGTTTATGGGGTCTTTGTCCTTGAAATTGTCCGCAAGGAAACACTCAAGAGCCCGTATATCCACGCCGTCTGTCTCAAGGGTCTCTTTGCATTTAGGACCGCAGGGAGCAGGACATATCCTGCATGCGATCTCCGGGAACAGCACTGTCTCCCTGTACATATTGAAAGCCGCTATGAAGCTGCCCTTTTTCATCTTCGCTAAGACGTCTCTTACGTTGAGTTCAAAAGGACACACGCTGTTGCACGGCGTCGTCTTTGACCCGTGTATGCATTCTGTAAGCGGAACCGTTTCTCTTTTCTTTTCCATCGCAAAACACTCCTTATGTGCTATTGTAACACAAAAAATATCTGCTGCCTTAAAGACAGCAGATAATTATTTGTTCAAATGTCTATTTTGACTTAGGAGTACTCTTTGAGAGCTGCATCGCCGTTTTCTTCGACCTTTGCTGCTGCAGCCATCTTTTCTCTCATTGCAGCTTCATATGCTTCGTGCTTTTCCTGGAGTTCTTCCATCTTCTCATCGAATTCGAATCCGTGATAGTAAGGAGCGGGCATGGGTACTTCTTCACCCTTTGCAAGGTGCGCAAGTCCTTCCTTTACCTTGGAAGCAAGTGCGGGCTGCTCATAGATCCTTACTCCGGTAGCATTGTAGATACCGCCGAGGATAGCATAGTTCTGACCTGCGAAGAAGATCTCGGAAAGTCCGTTGGAACCGAAAGGTGTTCCCGGGCGCGGATAATCTTCGAGGAAGTGTACTTCGAAGTCATCGGGCACGTTGGCAGCGCCTGTAAGTCCGCAACCCACGATGGTTCCGTACTTCTTGTCTTCGAGATAGTCCTCTGTGAGAGCATATCCTATGTTCTGTACGATACCGCCGTATGCCTGGCCTTCTGCTCCGAGGTAGTTGCCGATGACACCGCAGTCTGCCCAGGATCTGTATCCGAGGACCTTTGTTTCACCGGTAGTTGTGTCAACTGCAACGTGTGCTACGTTGAATGCGAATCCCGGTGTAGGATCCTGTGAACCCTGGCAGCATGTTCCGTCCATAGCGAACTTCGTCGTTACAGGATCTTTGATCTGGTATGTGGCTTCATAGAAAGTATCGATGCCTTCAGCTACCATCTCTTCATATGTTCTCAACGTTCCGTCTTCCTTCTTCATTGCGTCGATGAGGAGCTTGGCTGCCTCGTTGATGGCGCCGCAGTTCATAACGAAGGATCTGGACTGTGCTGAGATGCCGCTGTCCGGGCTGTTCTTTGAATCGTTGATATCGATATGGATCCTTTCAGGCGGGATGTTGTATTCCTTGAAGGTCTCCAGCATGGTGATCATGTTGCAGATATCTCCGCCCTGTCCCATTTCATGATATGTGTTGTGTACGTAGAAGCAGCCGTCCTTTCTGATCTCAACAGATGCGGAAGCCTTGTCCCATGTGCCCATGGTCGGGAAGAATGTGGCAAGGGAGATACCTACGCCGTGCTTTACGGTATCTGTATCAAGACCCTTGACCGTTGCCTTGAGTTCTTCGTAGTAGGGCTTTGCTGCGTCCATGATCTTTTCCATCATGTGAGCGTTGTAATATATAGCTCCGTTTACGGAAGTCTGTTCACCCCTCATGATGTTCTTGTATCTGAAATCGAAGGGATCCATACCCATCTTTTCAGCAAGCATATCCATCATCTGCTCGGTGAAGGTGTTGACCTGAGGCATTCCGAATCCTCTCCAAGCCGTGCAGTGGTTGTTGTTGGAGGAATACATATGGAATACTCCGCGGATATTCGGGATGTAGTAGGGTGTACCTACTCTGTTGTAGTTCATGTTGTCGGAGAATTCAACATAGGAGCCGTGGTCTCCGGCTATGTCGTATCTGAGACCGTTGATGTGGCCTTCTGCATCACAGGACATCTCTGCATTGATGGTGGCTGCTGTTCTCTTTCCTGCATAGTGGCTGTGCTCTTCCCAGCTCATGACGAGGGAAACAGGAGCATCGACAGCTCTTGCACACATTGCTACCATAGCCTGGTCTGTGTAGTCGCAGGACCATCCGAAGGATGCGCCTACTGCTCCGTGCTGGAGAACTCTGATCTTCTCATCGGGAAGTCCTATGGTCTTTCCGAGAAGAGCGTGGTTTCCGTAAATGGACTGTGATTTGCACTGGATGGCAAGATTGCCGTCTTCATCTTCATAGGCGAGGAGGATGTCTCCTTCGATGGAAAGATGCGGCTGATGCTGTACGTGGAATCTTCCTTCGATCTTGTAGGGTGCCTCAGCGAAGATATCTTCGGGATCCTCTCCTCTGATGGTTCCTCTCTCAACGTAGGCGTTGGGATATCCGGTCTGTACCTGAGGAGCATCCGGATGAAGAGCTGCTGCTTTTGCTGTGAGTTCGGGAAGCTGTTCATATTCCATGGTGACTTTCTTTGCAGCTTCTCTTGCGTGCTCTCTGGTGTCTGCTACGACCAAAGCGATAACGTCTCCGTATCTCTTGATCTTCTTCGTGCAGAGTATCTCTCTTGAAGGAGCTTTAACTGCGCTGCTGGGAGAATACTGGTCGATCATGTTGGATCCACCCAGTTCGTTTCTCACTGTGTCGCCGGTTATTACCTTTACGACGCCGGGCATCTTCTCAGCTTCTTCAGTGTGGATAGCAAGGATGTTTGCATGTCTTGTCACTCTCGGCTGTACTATTGCTGCATGGAGGAGTCCCGGAGGCATCTTGAGACTTGCGTCTTCGCCGTAATCAAGAGTACCTGTGACTTTACCAAGACCTGAGGGTCTGGGCATCCTGGAGTTATAGTATCTGCCGGCGTTTTCTTTTTCTACGTCGAATTCCAGTGTGGATTCGTCTGCATCGCCTCTCATGACGGCTGCTGCTGCCATGACTGCGTCGACTATCTGTTTGTAGCCTGTGCAGCGGCAGTAGTTTTTATGATCATGGAACCACATGCGGACTTCTTCTCTTGTGGGAGAAGGATTCTCTGCCAGAAGACCGTATGATGATACGATGAATCCGGGGATGCATATTCCGCACTGAAGTCCGCCGTATTTGAGGAATGCCTTCTGAAGAGGATGAAGGTGCATTGCAGAGCCTATACCTTCGATGGTGACGATCTGATCGAAGTCCTCTACCTTCTTCATCTTCTTTGTACAACTTCTGACCACTTCTCCGTTGTACACTACAGAACATGCGCCGCATACGCCGATGCCGCAGCCGATCTTGGTGCCCGTGAGGCCTATCCTTCTCAGGACGTCGGCAAGGGAATCGTTCTCGTAATCATAAACGACCATTCTGTCGGCTCCGTTGATGTTGAGCCATTGTTTCTTTAAACGATGTTCCAATTTTTCCTCCTAATATATAAACATAAAATAACAAACCAATTAATTATACAAATGTCTAGATAATTTCGCAATATTAAATGTGCTATATAACGGTTTTATCGCACTCATATAGAATGAAGCAGACCGGTACGATCAAAGTGACCGGTCTGCCATTATGTTCCCGTTTAGAAGTTTACGAACTGTGTTATTGCCGCTCTGACGAAAGCTTCTCTCATCGCTTTGTTTTCTTTGGGGATAGGAAGCTCGAGATTCTCGACAAGATAATCGAATCCGTCAGGATACTTTGAGATATCATATTTTTCCATCACATTACCTCCTGATTAGCATCTGTAATTTTGTACGAATTCGCTGACGGCAAGTACGTTTTCTCTCTTTCCGTCTGCCCTGAACGTACCTATTTTGGTCTGGGTCATCAGATAGCCGCCTTCTCCGCCGAGTTCTTCGCAGAGACGTTTTGCAAGATTGAGACACTCTTCCTTTGTGCCGCCCCCCAGAAGTACGTTATCCATTCCTCCGAGAATAGCGCATTTCGGGAATTCCTTCCTGAACTCGAAGGGATCGTCCATTTCAAGCATGAAAGTCAGTGTCCCCTTCTTGTAATCATTGAAGTAATCTTTGAACCTCATGATAGCGCCTTCGGTGAATATGGAGAACGTCATAGCCTTTGATTCAATAACATCGATGAACTGTTTGAACAAAGGCCAATAGTACTTATCCCACTGTTTGAGGTTCATGAAGTTCTGGCAAAGCATCGTGGTCGCGAAATCCCAGCATACTGACATATCCATCCCGGGCTCAAGCTTTTTAATACCTTCCAGTGCAGGGTGGAAATTCATATCCGCAAGGGTATCGAGAAGCGCATCAAGTTTTGTGGGTTCCCTTCTCATGTCAAGGGCCATTCCTTTGAATCCTCTCACGTAAGAGAAAATGTTCTCAATGGGTATCATCGGCGGCATCACAGGTCTGCAATAGGACGGAAGTCCGTATTCTTCCTTACATACCTTGCTGATCTTACCTACGAACGCAAAATATTCATTTCTTGCATTGATAGCATTCTGAATAATGTCGAAGGATCTTTCGGGATCCGTCCACCACTCATATTTTTTTGCCATCCCTTTTTCCCATATGAATTTCCAGTAATCTGCGGCCATTTCTTCCAGTTCATCATGCTCGCAATACCACTGGTCAACATGGTTGATGGCTTCGTTGTCATCGTCAATATTGTAGCTCTTGCATTCAAGGGCTTCATAAACAAGGAAGGGATTCCTTACCCCGGTATTGACCAGGAAGTCAAAATTGTACCTTTCCTGGTGTTCTCTGACTATCCTCTCCATAAGATCGTAATCTTTCATTGCCTCGGAAAGGGTGCAGTGTGTATCGCTGTCAAAGACCTGCCATAGCTGGAACATGGAGAAATGAGGTATCCTCTCCACCTTTTCCCATCTTGTTGCTTTTCTTATCAGTTCCGTTCTTTCCTGTCTGATTGACAGGGATTTTTCTAATTCCACTTAAAACAAACCTCCCTCTATCTCTTCTTGGACCCATGTTTTTTGGGTTCCTCTTCTTTAGGCTGCTCCGACTGTACTATTTTGGAGAACATGAACACGCCCACCATGGTCACGAGATAGCAACACATCTGCAGGAGCATGACGATCCCTCCGCTCAGATATTTCGTAGCAATAGCTGTGCCGATAAGGGCAAACACTATTATTCCCAGGCATTTGTATGTGTCGCTGCGCCTGAATACTCTTTTTATTGTTTCCTTCATTTTCTGTATGCCTTTAAAAGAATACCTGTCCGTCTCAGACGGACAGGTATTAAGTTGATGTTTAAACTAAAACGCTTTACTGATTCCTGCTTACGCGGTATTCATTGAGCTCCTTCTCATCTATCTTGTAGAAGAACATGAGGAGTCCGGAGAGTGCTGCAGCAATTCCGGGAACCACGATAAGGAGTGTAGTGAATCCCTTGGTTATAGCCGGGGTGACTTCTCCGCCTGCAACGTATCCGATTATGGAAAGTGCGAAGGATGCAACGACTGCTGCCAGTGAAGATCCGAGTCTTGTGCCTGTTCCGGCCATTGACTGAAGGAATCCGCGGGCGCCCTGGACACCCTTCATCTCGTTGTAATCTGCAACGTCAGACATGAATGCCGGCATGAAGCAGATTCCGAAGCAGCTGACCATTGTCTGAATACCACGTACTACTACGAATCCTGTGCCGTTGTTTCCGACCATTGCGAGTACTACGTAAAGAGCTGCCATTACGAAGTGATAAGCTATGAAGCAAGGCTTCTTTCCGAACTTCTTAGCGATCACAGGTACGAAGAAGGAACCGATGCATGCAAGACCGGCGTTTACACCGATAGTTGCAAGTGTGATTCCGGGGTTCTTCAGAACGTAGTTGCAGTAGTAAGGAAGCAGAACGGAGAATGTACCGCTCTGTACGGAATCCACGATAAGTGCGAGAAGGTATACGAGTCCGGGTCCCTTCAGGTTCTTGATCATTGTGAGGAGTCCGATCTTCTCCTGCTTGGGAGCAGCAGCTTTGGCCTCGACAACAGCCTCAGCATTAGGTCCTTCAACACGTGATGCCAGTCTGTAGATGATGAATCCGCCGAGGAGGATCATCAGACCGGAGAGAAGTCCGAAGTTGAGATAGGGATTGTTGACTCCCTTGAGGAACGGTGTCGGGAGAGCAAGGAATGCAGCTCCGAACAGCATGTAAAGAACGGAAGGAATAGTTCCTGCAACGTTGGCTGCAGAGCCGAGAATTGTTGCATCGTTTCCGGTCTTTCCAAGCTTTCCTGCAAGAGCACGGAGTGCTGTCCAACCGAAGTTGTAAGAGAACATCATGATCACGTAGAATACGATGAAGAGGATGCCAGCCTTGCCGGGCTCAATTCCGAAGTTGGTGAAAGTGAGCGGAAGTGTGATACCCATTGCGATACCGCAGAGGAGAAACCATACACGATATCTTCCGGCCTTCGGGTTCGTGGAGTCGATAACGGCTCCTGCAATAGCCATTGAGAATACTTTTGTAAACTGAACTATAAGGTTCAGGGTAGCTGCCAGAGCTGTCGGGATCATCAGGACGTCTGTCATGAAATAGTTCAGGAAGTATCCTGTCAAAACCAGCTGGAAGCCATAGGCGAACATTCCTCCGAATCCATAAAGAAATATTTCTTTGAAGGATAATGTTCTTTGGTTGTTTAGATCATTCATTTTTTTGTTTTCCTCCATGTACAACACAAAACAACTATTATTGCGAAGTCATTGTATAACACTGAGCAAATGGAAATAATGGATATAATTGTTTATTTATAAAATCTTTTTGTGCATTTTTGCACAATATGATACAATAAAACAAAAATACTTGTTTGCGTAGAGGACAAAGCAATGAAGATAGATCTGAAGACGCTCTGCTACCACCTCGGGTTCGAAAACATGACAGCCTTCATAGGGAAAAACTCTCCTGCAGTGGAGCATATTCGCCTAAAGGGAAACGGCAGAAAAGAAAAAGACACCATATACATCGAAGCCGTGGAGAGTTCAAGCGGCCAGGTGGTATCGCTGAGCCTGGGAGAAGACAGGATAGAGATATACAGACATGGTCTGGCGGAAGTCTTCAACGCCGTATCGGATATCACGGACGCCTATGAAAGCTGGGACAGACAGCTTCAAAGCGACGAAACCCAAAAGGACGGAGCGCAGAAGATACTGGAGCACGCTCTCGACTACCTGGAAGGAGGTTTCTACGTCTACACGACTACGGGCAAGGCTTTCAGCGCCGCATCCAAAGTTGTTATGGAAAAGGACCACTTCTGGGAATTCATAGCATCTATGGATGATTATGCCTATGAAAGACTGCAGGAACTCGAAAGAAGAATAGATTTTGCAGGCTTCAACGAAGTTACCGGTCCCATAATCAGGAAAGAAAAGACCGGGGGCAACATCTACGTGCACCTTCCGATCGAAGTCGGGAACGTTATCAACTACGCGCATCTAATCTATTTCTGTTACGAAGAGAGATTATTCCCGAACACGGACATCGTACTTGCGAGAGTAGCAGCCCATCTGGGATCCTGTTTCGATAATTACAGAAGTACAGGTCCATCGAAAAGATCCATAGAGATCATGAAGTCTATCATAAACGGACACGACACACTTTCGAAGGAGGTAACAGATTACTTTAACGAGATACAATGGCAGCAGACCGACAGATATCAGTGCCTGTGCGTCAGCTGCTCTGAACAGGAAAGAGATTTCAAACTTACAAAAGCCTACCGGCTCTTCTGCGACTATTTTCCTTCTGCTATTGCCTGCGTTGATGGTACGACGCTCCAGGGTCTTATCAATACCAGAGGGATCAGTAACTATGGAAGCAAGCTTAGGAGTCTGCTGTCAGAACTGTCAAGCGAATATGTCTGCGGTATCAGCAATCCCTTCCATTACCTTGTGAGCGTAAGGCTTTACTGCACGCAGGCCGAAAAAGAGATGGAACGAGCCATTGATGAGGGAGTGGACAGGTCATTTGCAAAGGATCACGAACTTGACTATTTTCGCGACCTTCTGACGGAAAAGCCTCTAAACGAAAGCTATATAAACCGAAATCTTTTGAATCTGGTCAATCACGACATGCGTTATGGGACGAAATACTATGCTACCGTAAGAGCATACATTACAGCCTTCTATCATATCAGCGATGCATCAAGGCTCCTCGGTATCCACAGAAACACCCTTTTGTTCCGACTCGATCAGATAAGACAGCTCATCGATTTTTCGGAATTCGATGCGGCATATCAGAATAAAGACATAGAGCAGCTATGCAGTTTCCACATTTCGATCAGTATAATAGACCAGCTACTCTATCAAAGAGAAATGCGCATAAAAAATTCCGGAAGGCTTTAGGCCTTCCGGATCTATGATTAGAGGAAAAGTTCTCTCGTACTTCCAAGCAGAAGCACGGTCAGTATCGCAAGATATGCGATCAATTTCAGAATGGGGAATGCATTTATCTTTCCCTTCAGTTTGAATCCCACTGACCCTATGGAAAACAGGGTAAATCCCAAGGCTATCCAATAGTATACCGGGCTTCCTGCTTTCAGTATGGAAAAGGACGTCAGGCCCTGGACTATACCCACGACGAAGGTGACGAACCCCATCTTTTTCCCGAACTTTATCAGTTTGTCTTCATCCGATAGTTTTTTTACAAAAGAATCGGAAAGTTCCAGCGGATTCAGCTGCCTCTTGCCACTCATATATATGATCCCGGTAACTATGCTGAATACGCACAGAAGAGCATAAAAAAAACCGCTCAGAATCAGGGGATAATTCCTTATCTCTATTACTGTCATTCTTAAAACCTCCGAATAAAAAGCAGATTAAAAGGCACATATTTATGGATATGTGCCTTGTTTGTTATGTATCTTTCAGGACGCTATATGAGGCCTGAGCCGAACCATCCTGCGAAGACCAGTGACACTACTGTCATGAGCTTGATGAGGATGTTGAGGGAAGGACCTGATGTATCCTTGAACGGATCTCCCACCGTGTCTCCTACAACGGCCGCTTTGTGAGCTTCAGAGCCCTTGCC
>JAFZSM010000049.1 GCA_017619385.1 Bacillota bacterium | reverse complement strand
GGAGAAGTCCCACGGCTGTCAGGACGCTGTATCTTCCGCCCACGTCGCCAGGCACCACGAAGGTCTGATATCCTTCTTGGTCAGCCAGATTCTTGAGAGCTCCTTTTTTGGCGTCGGTGGTGGCGATTATCCTTTTTGCCGCTTCTTCCTTGCCGCAGCTTTCTTCCAGATATTTTTTGAAGAGTCTGAAGGCCACTGCCGGCTCGAGAGTCGTGCCGGACTTGGATATGACGTTCACATAGGTCTTCTTGCCTTTGATGAGGCTCATGACTTGTATGACATCGGCAGCGTTTATGCCGTTGCCGAGGAAATAGATCTTGGGGCCTTTTCTTTCGATCTCGTTGAATCTTTGGGAATAGATGAATTCAACGGCGGCTCTTGCTCCGAGATATGAGCCTCCTATACCGATGACAACAAGAGCGTCTGCGTCTTCATATATCTTCTTTCCGCAGGCTTTGAGCAGGGTGTATTCATCGGAATCGATGTAGTCGGGAAGTTTGAGCCACCCCAGGTGATCGTTTCCTCTGCAGCTTCCGTCCTTGAGGGAGCTAAGAGCAGCTTTCGCTTTTTCGAAGTCCGGTTCTACATGGAACGGCAGGACTCCGTCAGTTATAACTTTTAACATTTTATATACCTATCCTTTTTCTTTGCGCCGCGATGGTCGCTTGGCGCATGATATATTGTGAACATTTATACGGGCCGGATAAAAAGTCATCCGATTGTCATCTCAGTCGTGTTATACTGTATTGTCAATCAAACTATTATACCATAAACAAAGAGGAAATATGAAAATAATAGCTGCTACGAGAAACAAAGGAAAACTGACGGAACTTGAAGCCATTTTAAAAGACTTCGATATAAGACTCATCTCCTGGGACGAAGCGGGACTCGGGGATTTTGAGATAGAGGAAAACGGTCAAAGCTGCGAGGAAAACTCATATATAAAGGCGAAGACCATTTGTGATATGACCGGTGAAGCGGCCCTTGCAGACGATACGGGGCTCTTCGTTGATGCTTTGGACGGAGAACCGGGTATCAATTCCGCAAGATATGCGGGAGAGCACGGCAACGATGCAGCCAACAGGAAGAAACTCCTTAAAAAGCTTGAAGGAAGACCCTTCGAAGAAAGGACTGCAAAGTTCGTTACTGTCATAACTGTGGTATATCCGGACGGAAACAAACTGGTGGCAAGGGGCGAGTGCCCCGGACACATAACGGAAAAGGAGATAGGAGACAGAGGTTTCGGATATGACAGCATATTCGTTCCCGAGGGACATGAAGAGACCTTTGCCCAGCTTCCGCCTGAATACAAAAACTCCCTGAGCCACAGGCATTTTGCCCTTGTGAAGTTGACCGAACTTTTGGAAAACAGATGAGGTCTTTGGCTTTTAGTATGAAAAGAACTTTAAGTATATTCATAGCTGTCTTAATAGTATTTACCTCGTTCGCGCCTTGTTTCGGAAGCAGCTTCGACCAGCGTCTTTGGACTGACACCTATCTTGTTCTTGACATGACCACGGGCGACATCCTTGCAGAGAGCAATATGAACGCCAGGATGTATCCTGCGAGCCTTACGAAGATGATGACCGCGGTGATCACCTATGAGTACTTCTCCCAGCAAGGAAGAGGTCTTCAGTCGGTAGTCTATGCAGACGAGGATGCGGTGGACGTGGAACCCACCAGATTCGGTCTTAAGTACGGGGAATCCATGACCGTTGACGAGGCTCTGAACATAATGCTCGTCATGTCAGCCAATGACATAGCGGTGATGCTGGCAAAAGAGGTGGGCGGTACGGTCGAGAACTTCGCAAGGCTCATGAACCAGAAAGCCGCTGAGATAGGCATGGACAGCACCCATTTCGTTACACCCAACGGTCTTCACGACGACGATCACTATTCTACGGCTTCCGACCTTGCAAAATTGGCTCTTTATCTTCTGGACAACGAATATCTTGCCGGTATAGTGGCTCAGAAGTCTTATTCCTACGCGCCGACCAACAGGCATGAAGCCGGTGAAGTCATATCGACCAACCTCCTTTACAGCGACAAGGTGAGCGTATATGTAGGGAACCTCCTGACCAAGACTCTGTACACAAGAGGCAGAGTTTTCGGGGTCAAGACCGGGACGACGCCTGAAGCCGGAGGCTGCTTCATAGCGGCTGTGGAAAAGGATATGACAAGGGTCCTTGTTGTCATTCTCAATTCAAGAGACGGAGAAGACAGCTATCAGATCGAACGCTTCGCTGATGCTCATAAGCTTCTCGACTGGACTTTTGACAACTACATCACAAAAGCGGTGTACTCCGAAGGGGAAGGATACGGTGTCATAAAGGTCAAAAGAGGCGAATTCAACAAAGTCGATACCAAACTTTCCTGTGACGTTCTCACCACAGTGCCCCTGCAGTCGCCCGAAGGGTACATCACCTCGGAATATGAACTACAGGAAAGCATAAAAGCCCCTTTCGAGGAAGGAACGAGCGTGGGGACACTTAAGGTGTACAGAGGCGGAGAACTATATGGAGAGTACGACATAGTAACTGCCAAAGCCGTAGCAAAGGGCGGGATACTTTCAGTATTCGGCATAGAGGATGCCGTGGCTCATAAGATATTCAAGACGATCGGGACCGTATTTCTTGTCCTTCTCATACTTTTCCTCATGCTCATGGCATTAAGGATATACAACAAGAGAAAAGCAAAGAAGAGAAAAGCCGAAAGAGCCAGGAAAAGAGCGGCGCTTGAAGCAAAAAGAAGAGCCGAGTGGGGCGATAACTACGACGAGATGATGGCAAAACTCAAAGCCGAAAAGGAAAAGCCCGAGATACAGTATTATTACGAGAAAGAATAGATGTTCGATATCAGGGAAGAGCTGAAAAAACTGCCTGACAGTCCGGGGGTATACATCCACAAGGATGAATTCGGACAGGTCATTTACGTGGGCAAGGCCATCTCGCTCAAAAAGCGGGTGCGCCAGTATTTTCAGTCTGCCTCAAACCAGACTCCGAAGACGAGAGAATTGGTAAAACACATAGCAGAATTCGAGCATATCAACACGGATTCCGAGATGGAAGCGCTGGTCCTTGAGTGCAACCTGATCAAAAAGTATCAGCCAAAGTACAATATCCTTTTAAGGGACGATAAGACCTATCCGTATATAAAGGTCACCATGGGAGAGGAATTCCCCAGAGTCCTCAAGTGCAGGAAAGTCGTAAATGACAGCAGCAAATATTTCGGTCCTTACGCAAGCAACTGGGCGACCAACGAGATACTCGACCTTCTCAATTCCGCCTATGCTCTCAAGCGCTGCAGCACTCAGGTATTCGATAAGGATTTCAAACCATGCCTCAACTTCCATATCCACCAGTGCAAAGGACTCTGCACCGGCAACGTCACAAGGGAAGAGTATATGGAGACCATAGAAAAGGTCATGGATTTCCTATCGGGTAAGAGCAAAGAACTCAGAAAAGATCTTGAAGGCAGGATGGCAAAGGCATCCGAAGAGCTTCGTTTTGAAGATGCAGCAAAACTCAGGGACCAGATCACAGCCATAGACACCATTTCAGAAAAACAAAGGGTGGTCCTCAGCAAGCCTGAAAACCTCGATATATTGATGCCCGTAAACGGTCTTTCCGGAAATCACATACTTCTTTTTACCGTGAGAGACGGCAGACTTTCCGGGAGGGAGAGCTTCTTCATGGGCGAAGAAGGGGGCGAAGGCAAGGCCGAGCTCATATCCGAATTCATTAAGCAGTACTATTTTTCCAACGTCATGATACCAAAAGAGATCCTGGTCTCCGAAGAGGCTGAAGGCAGCGCACTTCTTGAAGAATGGCTTTCTTCCCAAAGAGGGAGAAAAGTCAGGATCTTCGTTCCGGAAAGAGGCGAAAAGAGAGCTTTGATGGAAGTCGTCAGGAAGGACGCATTCATGATGCTTTCAGATATCGATGCCATGACCCAGAGGCAGATGGAAAAGACCGAAGCTGTGACCAGAAGCCTTGTAGATATCTTCGGAGAAGATCTGGGACGCAGGATACACAGGGTGGAAAGCTACGATATCTCAAATATAAACGGTATGGACAGCGTAGGTGCCATGGTGGTATTTGAAGACGGAAAGCCCGTAAGAAAAGATTACAGGAGATTCAAGATAAAGACAGTCGAAGGACAGGATGATACCGGTTCTCTCATGGAAGTTCTTTTCAGAAGATACAAAAGAGCCCTTGACGGGGATCCCGGTTTTGTGAGGCTTCCCGACGCTATATTCATGGACGGAGGACTCGGTCAGGTACATGGAGCTCAGGACGTACTTACGGCCCTTAAGATCGATATTCCGGTCGCCGGTATGGTAAAAGACGATAAACACAGGACAAGAGCCCTTCTCTGGCAGGATATTGAGCATCCTCTGAAAGGTCATTCGGAGCTTTTCTCATACTGCGGTGCCATACAGGAAGAAGTCCACAGATTCGCCATAGAGTATCACAGGAATTTAAGGGGAAAGGCTCTGACAAAGTCTATACTCGATGATATCGAAGGAATAGGAGAGAAGAGAAAAACAGCCCTTCTTTCAAAGTTCGGGAGCATAGAGAACATAAAGAAAGCCACAGTATACGAGATCGCTGAGACGGAAGGCATGAATCAGGCGGTGGCAGAGAAGGTAGTGGAGTATTTCAAGAAATAGTCCGCAGGACCTTTTCGCAACGCTCGCGCCTTCTCAAGGTTCGACTCCTTTGATTTAATATGCACACAGAAAAACACCCACCTGACGGTGAGTGTTTCCCTGTGGTGCAGGTAACAGGAGAGCATATTTGCTGCGCAAATCTGCCGATCTGCGGGGCCCCTGCGGCCCCTTGATCCGCTCGCTGTTCAAAGGTCCGCAGGACCTTTTCACAACGCTCGCGCCTTCTCAAGGTTCAACTCCTTTGATTTAATATGCACACAGAAAAACACCCACCTGACGGTGAGTGTTTCCCTGTGGTGCAGGTAACAGGAGTCGAACCTGCATGAACGTAGTTCACACGGACCTGAACCGTGCGCGTCTGCCAATTCCGCCATACCTGCATGCGTTTTTTTCGCAACACAAAGATAATACATTAGATATCTTGATTTTGCAAGCAAATTGTGTTAGACTCCACCTGTATTTTTTAGCAGATAATTATCGTAAGGAGATATATATACATGGCTGACTATGATAGCGTGAGCATCAATTCTCAAATCATCGAGACCGTGATCGGAGCTCAGACCAAGTTCAAAGGAACAGTAACTACCGATAAGCCCATAAGGATCGACGGATACTTTGAAGGCACCATCGACACGACCAATTCCGTAGTCATCTCCGAGACAGGAGAGGTCAAAGGAACGATCAGATGCGCCGATTTTAACCTGATAGGAAAAGGAAACGGCAACGTGATATGCACTAACCTTTGCCAGATAGCCCCGGGAGGCTACTTCGAAGGAGATATCACCACGTCGGATCTGATAACCGTAAAGGGCTCCGTAATCAACGGAAAGATCATAATCGCAAAATAAAAAAAGAGGAACGGAGCAAAAAGCTCCGTTTTTTTGTAACCAAAACGTCAAATCCCCGTCTATATAGGTGAAAGGGGCTTTCAGATGGAAGACACAAAGATCATAGAACTATTTTTCAGCAGAGATGAAAGCGCACTGCTGCAGACTTCGGCAAAATACGGAGCGTATTGCAGCAGCATTGCATTTAACGTACTCGGAAACAGCGAGGATGCAAGCGAATGCATGAACGATACACTCCTTCGTGCATGGAACAGCATACCTCCCCAGAAACCGGAAAGCTTAAAAGCTTATCTTGGACGTATCGCGAGAAACCTCGCCATCGACAGATACGATAAGCTGAATGCGGAGAAAAGGGGTGGAGGACAGTATGAACTTGCTCTTGAAGAACTGGCTGAGTGCATAGCAGATACAAATGATCAGGCAGACAGTTCGGAACTCTCGCAGATAATAAACGACTTCCTAAAAAAGCTGGATGCGGATAAACGTATCATCTTTGTGAAAAGGTACTTCTACCTGGATCCTGTGAAACAGATAGCAAAAGATCTGTCCATGTCCGAAAGCAATGTAAAAACAACACT
>JAFZSM010000048.1 GCA_017619385.1 Bacillota bacterium | reverse complement strand
TCCGCATCGGTATCCACGAAGATCTTCCTGTCAAGAAGCTTCACGGCTTCGGGGAAGGCAAAAAGGAGTATGCCTTCCACCAGTATGACAGGTGCGCTCTCAAGGTGCTGCCAGGGCTCGTCGCTTCTGTTGTGGATGGTGAAGTCGTAAACGGGTATGTCCGTAGCCCTTCCCTCCTTAAGATCCGCGAGGCACTTTACCATGACGTCGATGTCTATGGAATTGGGATGATCGTAATTCGTCAGGCACCTTTGCTCATATGTCGTGCCCGGCTGCGCCTTGTAGAATGAATCCATGCTTATGAGGACCGCATTGTTCCCAAGAGCCGCTTCTATGTTTTTTGCCAGGGTCGTCTTACCGCTTCCCGATCCTCCGCATATACCTATGACCAGATTGCTCATAACTGTTCCTACCATTCGATCGGTTCTTTTCCCAAAGAACCGAGTATTTCATTGACTTTTTTGTAATGCCCGTTCCCGAAGAAACCGTTGTACGCAGACAAAGGAGACGGGTGTGCCGATTCCAGGATGAAATGCCTCGTATTCGTTATGAGGCTCTTCTTCTTCCTTGCATATCCGCCCCAAAGGAGGAATATACAGGGATCCTCTCTTTCGTTCAAAAGCTCTATCACCCTGTCCGTAAAGATCTCCCAGCCCTTGCCCGCGTGGGAACCTGCCGCGCCTTTTCTCACGGTGAGCACGGCGTTGAGAAGAAGCACTCCCTGCTTTGCCCAGTCTTCAAGGCTACCCGAAGTTCTGACGATGCCCAGTTCGTCTTCAAGTTCCTTGTACATGTTCACAAGGGAAGGAGGCTTTTTGAAATCCGGAGGCACCGAGAAGCAAAGGCCCTGAGCCTGGCCCGGCTCATGATAGGGGTCCTGCCCCAGAAGCACCACCTTCACGTCCTCGTATGCCGTGAATTTCAGGGCGTTGAAAATATTATACATATCGGGATAGATGATCCTTGTAGAGTACTCTTCCTTAAGGAAGTCCCTCAGTTTAAGATAGTAGTCCTTTTCGAATTCACCTTTTAGGATCTCATCCCAAGAGTTGCCTAAATTGACCATGCCTTAAAGGTTCCCGAGTACGAAGTTCTTCATATCCTCGTATACTTCTTCTTTTCCTATCTCGTTGAGTATCTCGTGCCTCATGCCGGGATAGAGCTTGATCGATGCATCACAGCCGTGCTCTTTGAGTCTTTCGTAATACTCCTTAGGCCCTGCTCCGTAAGCTCCGACGGGGTCTTCTTCGCCGGCGACGACAAAGATCGGTATATCCTTGACCGTATGTGAATAACACTCTTCCTTGGTCATGCTCTTAAGGAATTCGAAAAGATCTGCATAGCCTGCTGCTGTGAAGAGGAATCCGCATGCCGGGTCTGCCATGTACTTGTCGACCATAGCCTCATCTCTTGAGAGCCAGTCGTAGGGAGTCCTTGCATTGGGTATCCTGTCAAGATAGTTTCCGAAGGCCATCTTGGTGATGAGCTTTGAAATGTGCCTCTCTCCTTTGAACCTGATTATCATGGATACAAGAGCAGATCCGGCTCCCGCCGCCTTGTTCTCACCGGCAGTGCCCATGACTATAGCCCCTTTAAGTCCCTGACCGTATCTGGCGAGGAATATCCTCGTAATGAAGGATCCCATGGAATGTCCCAAAATGAAATGTGGCACTCCGGGATATTTTTTATCGAGGAGTTTTCTAAGTTTTTGTACGTCTTCGACCACGTCCTGCCAAAGGTTCTTCGGACCTAAATATCCCCAGTCATTGGAATCGGAGCTTTTGCCGTGCCCTATGTGGTCGTTGCCGGCTACGACTACGCCTTGCTTTGCCATATACTCGGCAAAATCGGCATATCTTCCCACATGCTCTGCCATACCGTGGACGAGCTGAAGTATAGCGACCGGCTGGCCTTCAGGAGCCCATTCGTAGCAATGGATCTGGTTATCTCCGTTTTCACTCAGGAATGTGTACTCTGTCATAATGCTTCCTCCGTAAATCATTACTTGATCTTTAACTGTATATCGTTTACTCCGGCGTAGGTCATGACTGCGCCGACAACTATCAGGAAAAGTATTCCTATCCACTCAAGGACAGGTACTCTTGACAATTTGATATTCACGCTCAATACCACGTACACGACTATCATCGCAAGCCCGATACATGCGAATACCTTCGCCGCCTTGCTCTTCGGTCTGAAGAACATCCATACCAAGGCTCCGAGAAGCGGCAAAACGAAAACTCCGGACCTGAATGTAAAGGGCCCGATATTGATGCCACCCGGATGCCAGGGAGATGATACGTACACGTTCTGTACGAAGAGCCAAAGGCCGCCTATGAGCATGGCAAGCCCTATAAGGAACGTCGCTCTCCTGTCTTTAAAAATACTGTTCAAAAAATCTTTCATATTTTACACCTAAGCCTTCAAAATCTTTTTAAGATACTGTCCTGTGTATGAATCTTCCACTTTGGCCACGTCTTCGGGGGTGCCTTCGGCGATGATAGTGCCGCCTTTGTCACCCCCGTCGGGGCCGAGGTCTATGATCCAGTCTGCCGTTTTTATGACGTCCAGGTTATGCTCTATGACTACTACAGAATTGCCTGCATCCACAAGCCTTTGAAGAACATCTATGAGTTTGTCGACGTCTGCAAAATGAAGTCCCGTAGTCGGCTCGTCAAGTATGTAGAGAGTCTTGCCCGTGGACCTCTTTGCAAGCTCCGTGGCAAGCTTGATCCTCTGTGCTTCGCCGCCCGAAAGCTGCGTAGACGGCTGCCCCAGTTTGATATATCCGAGGCCCACGTCATAAAGGGTCTTCATATATCTGTAAATGGAAGGTATATCCTTGAAAAACTCCAGAGCTTCTTCCACGCTCATATCGAGAACGTCATAGATGCTCTTTCCCTTGTATTTAACCTCAAGAGTCTCTCTGTTGTACCTCCTGCCGTGACAGACCTCGCAGGGCACGTAAACGTCGGGAAGGAAGTTCATCTCGATCTTGATGATACCGGCTCCCATGCAGGTCTCGCAGCGTCCGCCCTTCATGTTGAAACTGAAGCGTCCCTGTTCGAAACCTCTGACCTTTGCGTCTACGGTCTTTGCAAAAAGGGCCCTTATCTGGGTGAATACTCCCGTATAGGTGGCAGGGTTGCTCCTCGGAGTCCTGCCTATGGGGCTTTGGTCTATGTCTATGACCTTGTCTATATTTTCAAGGCCGCTTATCTCTTTGTATTTGCCCGGCTTTGTCTTTGTTTTATACAGGTTCTCGGCAACGGCTCTATAGAGTATGTCGTCTACCATGGAAGACTTGCCGCTTCCTGACACTCCAGTTACGCAGACGAATTTGCCCAAGGGAAACTCCACATCTATATCTTTGAGATTGTTTTCGGCAGCGCCTTTGAGCACTATGCTCTTTCCGTTTCCCTCTCTTCTTTTGCCCGGGATCTCTATGCGCTTTGCGCCGGAAAGATACTGGCCCGTTATGCTCTCCTTGCACTCCTTTATCGCATCCAGGTCTCCCTGAGCTACAAGATATCCTCCGTGTTCACCTGCTCCGGGGCCTATGTCTATGATCTGATCCGCAGCCTCCATGGTCTCCTGGTCATGCTCGACTATGATCAGCGTATTTCCTATGTCCGTGAGGGACCTCAGTGCCTGAAGAAGCTTGGCGTTGTCCTTTTGATGGAGCCCTATGGAAGGTTCGTCGAGTATGTACATGACACCCACCAAAGAAGAACCTATCTGGGTCGCCAGCCTTATCCTCTGGCTCTCTCCTCCGGACAGAGTTGCCGATGCTCTTGCCATGGTAAGATACTCAAGGCCCACCTCAGCAAGGAAGGAAAGTCTTGCCTTGATCTCTTTGAGTATTAGCCTTGCTATGGCCATATCCCTTTCGGAAAGAGTATGCTCAAGCTCCTCCGTAAAGGCAAGGGCCTCTCTCACGGGGAGTTCCGTGTATTCTATGATGTTTTTTCCGCCGACAGTGACAGCTAAGATCTCAGGACGAAGCCTTTTGCCATGACAGGCTTTGCACTCGGACACGCTCATGAGTTCCTCGAGCTTAGCTCTGATGATCTCGGTCTGCGTATGAGCAAGCCTGTTTTCCATGCTCTTGGCAACTCCGGAGAACTTCTCAGCCCAATGAGCTACCGTGCCGTCTTTTCTCACATGGTCTATGGGGACCTTTCTCCCTCCGGTACCGTTCCAGACCTCTTCCAGGAACGATGCGGGAAGATCCTTGTACGGAGCGTCTATATCCACTCCGTGCTCCTTTGCCAGAGCACCCATGATCTCCTTGTACCAGCTCGGGAACTCAACAAGGGACAGAGCCTGCTTAAGAGCTCCGCCGGGTATGGAAAGCTCAGGGTCGGTAACTATGAGTTCCGGATCGAAATACTGTATCACGCCGAGGCCGTTGCACTCGGGACAGGCCCCGAAGGGAGCATTGAAAGAAAAGCTCCTCGGCTCCAGCTCCCCTATGGAGATGCCGTGCTCGGGACAGGCAAGAGCTGTGGAAAATGTGAGTTCTTTTGTCTCATCGCCGCTTTGGCAAAGAGCCAGGACCAATCCTCCCTCGGAATGTTTTATGGCCAGTTCCACGGACTCTGCTATACGGCTCTCTATCCCCTCTTTTATGACTATCCTGTCTATGACTATCTCTATGCTGTGCTTGTAAGTCTTTGCGAGGTTTATCTCGTCTTCTCCGAGGGTCTTTATCTCTCCGTCGACCCGGACTCTTACGAAGCCCTCCCTTTGTATCCTCTCAAGGACCTTTTCGTGCATACCTTTCTGAGCCTTGACCACAGGTGCCATCAGAGTTACCCTCGTTCCTTGTTCAAGACCCATGATCTGATCCGTTATCTGATCCACTGACTGGCTGCTTATCTCCCTGCCGCAAACAGGGCAGTGAGGCTTTCCAATGCGGGCATAAAGAAGTCTTAAGTAGTCGTATATCTCAGTGACCGTACCGACGGTGGATCTGGGGTTCTTGGAGGTAGTCTTCTGGTCTATGGAAATGGCCGGCGAAAGGCCTTCTATGGAATCCACGTCAGGTTTATCGACCTGACCGAGGAACATCCTGGCATAGGCTGACAGAGACTCCACATAGCGCCTCTGACCTTCTGCGTATATGGTGTCGAAAGCAAGGGAAGACTTGCCGGAACCCGACAGACCGGTGATGACTATCATCTTGTCTCTTGGTATCGTGAGACTTATATTCTTCAAATTGTGGGCTCTTGCGCCCCTTATAACTAAATCTTTCTGCATACGGAAATTATACCACAAAGAGCCGGAAAGTTGGCAAACAATTGCTCCATAAGGCAAAAAAAGACAGCGCCTTTGGAGTCCGTCCACTCCAGCGCTGTCTCACCCTTAAAAAGGAACTTATAAGCTCATATCCGGAGAAGAACCGAACTCTCCCCCATTATGTGTGCTCATAGTAGCATAAGTTCCTTTGTATTGCAAGCGATATTTCTAAAATCACAGTTTTGCTCTTACTTCCAGGAGCCTGTCGCGAAGTACTGCCGCCCTTTCGAACTCCAGAGCCTTTGCGGCTTCCCGCATGTCCTTTTCCAGTTTGTCCGCGTACTCTTTGAGCTCTCTCTTTGTAAGCTCAAGGAGGGACTTGCCTTCATACTCGTCCATATGGGCCTCGACCTTGGTCGTGACTTCTATGACGTCTCTTACGGCCTTTTCTATGGTCTGCGGCGTTATGCCGTGCTCGTCGTTGTATTTCTTCTGTATAGCTCTTCTTCGGTCCGTTTCGTCTATGCAGACCCTCATGGCGTGGGAAATATGATCAGCATACATTATCACTCTTCCGCTTACGTTCCTGCTGGCCCTGCCTACGGTCTGTATGAGCGAAGTTTCCGTGCGCAGGAAGCCTTCCTTGTCCGCATCCAGGATGGCTACGAGAGACACCTCCGGAAGGTCAAGACCTTCTCTTAAAAGGTTGATGCCGACAAGTACGTCAAACTCCCCAACGCGAAGATCCCTTAAGATCTCGTTTCTTTCCAGTGACTGTATGTCTGAATGCATGTATCTGCACTTTATACCTGCCGATTTAAGATAAGCAGTGAGACTCTCCGCCATCTTCTTCGTAAGGGTGGTGACGAGGACTCTTCTTCCTGCATCCACTTCTTTGTTTATCTCGCCGATGAGATGGTCTATCTGTCCTTCCGTGGGATGGACCTCTATGGGCGGATCGAGAAGCCCTGTAGGTCTTATGACCTGCTCGGCTGAGATGCCCCCTGCTTTTTCTCTTTCATATTCGGCGGGGGTAGCGGAAACATATATTATCTGGTTTACCCTTTCCTCGAATTCGTCGAAGCGAAGAGGTCTGTTATCAAGAGCCGATGGCAGTCTGAAGCCGTAATCCACAAGGGACGTCTTCCTCGCTCTGTCGCCGTTGGCCATGGCGCGAAGCTGCGGCAGCATGGCATGGCTTTCATCTATGATGATGAGAAAGTCTTTGGGGAAGTAATCTATGAGGGTATACGGGCTTGCTCCCGGAGGGTTGCCAATGAGATGCCTCGAATAGTTTTCTATGCCCTTGCACATGCCTATCTCTCTGAGCATCTCAAGATCGTATCTCGTCCTTTGCTCTATCCTCTGGGCTTCCAGGAGTTTCCCTCTGTCTTTGAACCATTGTATGCGCTCTTCCAGCTCTTCTTCTATGGTTACGAGGGCCCTGTCCATGTTTTCCTTTGAAGTTGCATAATGGCTTGCCGGGAAAATGGGCACGTGGCTTCTTGTGGCTATGACTTCGCCGGTCAGAGGATCCAGTTCCTTGAGACTGTCTATCTCGTCTCCGAACATCTCTATGCGGACTGCGTGCTCGCCTCCTGCGGGGATAACGTCTATGATATCGCCTCTTACCCTGAAGCTGCCACGTTCAAAGCTCATATCGTTTCTCGTGTACTGTATATCCACCAGCTGCCTTAATATTTCATTTCTTGAGATCTGCATACCCGGACGAAGGGATATCATCTGGTTTCTGTACTCGTCAGGAGATCCCAATCCGTATATGCAGGAAACAGAGGCCACTATGATGACGTCTCTTCTTTCCGTAAGGGCCGCGGTGGCGGAGTACCTGAGCCTGTCTATCTCTTCGTTTATGTCCGAATCCTTTTCTATGTACGTATCCGTGGAAGGGACGTATGCTTCAGGCTGGTAATAATCATAATATGAAATGAAATACTCGACGGCGTTCTCAGGGAAGAACTCCTTGAACTCTCCGCACAGCTGGGCTGCCAGAGTCTTGTTGTGGGATATGACCAGCGTGGGCCTGTTGACGGCCGCTATGACATTTGCCATAGTAAAAGTTTTCCCGGAGCCTGTGACTCCGAGAAGGGTCTGATGCTTTTTGCCTGCATTGAGACCGTCCACAAGATTCTTTACTGCTTCCGGCTGGTCTCCCGTCAGCGCATAAGGCGCGTGAAGTTTGAAATCCATCGCTAATTTATGACCTCATAAAGGGATGCTGCATCTTCTTTGGAAGCGTGCTCGGGGGTGGACAGAACTCTTACCTCCATCTCAGAGCTGCCGAATACTATCTTTATGGTATCTCCCGGCTTTATGTCCTTTCCCGGTTTTGCTTCCTTGCCGTTGACGAATATCCTGCTCTCCTCACAGGCATCGTGAGCAACGGTCCTGCGCTTTATGAGCCTTGCGATCTTTAAATACTTGTCTACTCTCATGATGTACATATTATACCATTTTTCCCTATGCACACAAAGCGATTCTAAGGTATAATGGACATGAAGGATAATATATAGATGAGGAGGTCCCCCAATGGCTGATTACGAAGAATTATCAAAGGAGCTTTGGCTCATATCAGAAGGCGTACACCACAAAGCGACACTGCTTTCCAATGCTTCGGCTCTCATTTTCGAAAAGCTGGAGGATCTCAACTGGTGCGGCTTCTATATCAACACGGGCGTAAGGCTGGCTCTCGGACCGTTCCAGGGCAAAGTCGCCTGCACTGCCATAGAATTCGGCAGCGGAGTATGCGGCACGGCTGCAAAACTGGGAAAGACCGTGGTCGTTGAAGATGTCCATACATTTGAAGGGCATATACCCTGCGACGGGGCATCCAATTCGGAGATAGTCATCCCCCTCACCGTCAAAGGCATCCTTTTCGGTGTCCTTGACATAGACAGCCCAAAATACTCCAGGTTTACGGAACAAGACAGAGAAGGGCTTGAGCTTGCTGCCCGCAC
>JAFZSM010000047.1 GCA_017619385.1 Bacillota bacterium | reverse complement strand
GGAGATGATGGCAAGAAGAGCTGCCTGCCTTTATGAGATGGGAAGAGAGACGGAGGCTTTGGAAGCATATCAAGAAGCCGAGGAATTCGATCCTACAGACGGTGAGACTCTGACCGAACTTGCCCAGATCTACATGAGAAGAAAGGACTATGAAAAAGCCCTCGAATATGCAAACAAGATCATAAAGGGAGACCCCGGGTCATCTCACGGCTTCATATTTGCGGCCATATGCAATTTCGAACTCAACAGAGACAGAGACGCCCTCGACGCCATCAACAGGGCCATCAATACAGACGGCGGAGACCTTTCCGCTTACATGTACAAGCTGCGCATATTCATAAGAAACGGCGTTTACCAGGATGCCCATGAGCTCATAGACTTCCTTCACGATAACGGAGTCAAAGATTTCGCATCCCTTGAAGGCTGCGAAGCCATGCTCTTCGAACAGGAAGGGGGAGACGAAAAAGAAGCCCTTGAAAAGTACCTTGCTGTACATGAGAAAATAGAGAAAGGCGAGTACGTAGGCTTCGAAAAGGATATATATTACAGGATCGCATCCATCACCGCATCCATTGCCGACAAGGAGAACAAGGTCGCAAGAAAAGAGATACTCTCATGGCTCGAAAAAGGCCTCAAATTTACTCCTGACGACCCTGAGACCCTTGACTACAAAGCCTGGCTCCTCAAAAAGGAAGGAGAACTGAAAGAGTCGCTGGAGATCTACAAAGGACTTGAAAAGCTCCGCAGAAACAATATGGACGTTGAGAGGCAGATAGCCGAGATCTACTATGCAGATCTCGATCACCGGGCTGCCGAATCACTTGAGTATTACGAAAAACTCCTTGAAGCAGACGACGCTCCCGACAACCATTTTTATGCCGGAATGTGCTGCTATTACATGGACGATTACGACAATGCCATAAGGCATTTCTTAAGAGAGCAGGAGCTTGAACCTGACGTTCTGGACGGCTACTACAGGCTTTCTGTGGTATATATGGCGCTGGGCCGTCTTGAGGATGCACTTTCCCAAGCCCTCAAGGTCATAGATATAGTAAAGGACAGAGAAGAGGATCAGTCCAGGTACTATGCCCATCTTGCCAAGATCTACAGAAGGATGAGACGGCCCTATGACGCCCTCGACGCTGTCAGGGAAGCTCTCGATAAATATGGCTATGCAAAGGCCAACAGCGATATGCACGAGATATGCCTTCAGTTCGGACTCTGGGACGAAGCCGAGAAGGTCATGAGAAATTGGAAGGCCAACAGAAATCAGATCAAGGACTGGTCCGGCAAGGACATATTAAGGCTCGTGCTCAAAGGCGAGAAGCTCAAGGCAAAGCTGTGGTTCACGGATAAGCTGAGCGTCATGGATCAGGACGACAAAGACATTCTTGAGATAGTCTTCGGTTCCACGGACAAAAAGTTCAGCCAGGAGCTCAGGATCACCAAGCGCAAGATAAAAGACGCACTGGACAGACGTTCGGACCTGAGCTTTGCCTACGGCAATTACGCCTTCGCACTCCTAAAGACGGGGGATTTGGACGGGGCAAAGGAGAACGCTTCCATAGCCCTTACTGAGCTCGAAAAAGAAGCTCTCCCCAACAACCGCTACGCCGCTCTTTATGAAACTAAGAAGGCGAGGAACCTGGCCCTTACGGGAAGGATGGAAGAGGCAAAGCACATACTCAAGCACGCAAGAACTCTGCCTCTTTGCGAGAACTGCAAGTATCCTGCATGCAAAGATGCCGATATCTTTGAAGTAGAGATAGCTATAATAGAGGGCAAGTACAAAACAGCCCTTGAAATGTGTGAAGACTTCGCCAAGCAGTGGCCCGATGAGACCGACTTCATAATACTCAAAAATTACCTCATAACAAAAGGATTGGATAAATGATAATAGGAATAGATCTGGGAACGACAAACAGTCTCGCCGCAGTGTTCAAGGACGGAGAGGTGAAGATGATACCAAACAGGCTTGGCGAATACCTGACGCCCTCTGTTGTCAGCATAGACCAAAGCGGCACCGTGCTGGTGGGAAAGACAGCCAAAGAGTATGCCTATCTTCACCCTTTGGATTCGGCCAGCGTTTTCAAAAGGAGCATGGGTACGAACAGGGTGTATGACCTTGGCGGCAGACAGTTCAAAGCGGAAGAACTGTCGAGCCTTGTGCTCCGTTCACTGAAGGAAGATGCCGAGCATTACCTTGGATGCGAAGTGGAAGAGGCCATCATAAGCGTTCCTGCCTACTTCAACGACTTTCAAAGGAAGGCAACCAAGGAGGCGGGAGAGCTGGCAGGCCTTAAGGTGAGCAGGATCATAAACGAGCCCACCGCCGCAGCCATAGCCCACGGCATAGGAAACGGGACAGGGGACGAAAGATGCCTGGTATTCGACCTCGGAGGAGGTACTTTTGACGTATCCATACTGGAATTCTTCGACAACGTCATGGAGGTCCATGCGGTGGCAGGCGACAATTTCCTGGGCGGTGAAGATTTCACCCAGGCTCTTGCGGTGGACTTTCTTGAAAAGGCAGCCATAGCTCCTGAGTCCCTTGGCCTTCGCACTATGAGCGACGTGCTCAAAGCTGCCGAAGCTGCAAAGTGCAGTTTCTCAGAGCAAAGCGAAGTAACTTTGAGCGTCAATGTGGACGGAGAGAGCGTTTCAAGGACCTACACTCTGGCTGAGTACGAAGAGATATGCAAACCTCTTCTTGAAAGGCTGAGAAAGCCCATAGAAAGAAGCATAAGAGATGCGAATATAAAGATAGAAGACATCGACAGGATAATACTGGTTGGCGGCGCTACCAGGCTCCCCATAGTCAAAACTTTTGTAGTAAAACTCTTCAAGCGTTTCCTCGGTGCCTTGGTAGACCCCGACATGGCAGTCGCTCAAGGGGCGGCCATACAATGCGCCATGAAGGAAAGGGATGAAGAGATAAAAGAAGTGGTGCTCACCGACGTTTGTCCCTTTACCCTGGGAACAGAGGTCACCGTATACAACGGACTTTTTGACGAAGCAGGTCATTACCTTCCGATCATAGAAAGAAATACGATCATACCCGTGAGCAGGCGACAGACCGTATATACGGCCCATGACAATCAAAGCAGGGTGGACGTAAAGATACTTCAGGGAGAAAGCCGCATAGCGGAGAACAATGTGCTTCTCGGAAGGTTGTCGGTCCCCGTTCCTCCCGGACCTAAAGGCAAGGAGGCCATAGAGCTGGTATATACCTATGATATAAACTCATTGCTCGAGGTGGAGGTCACGGTGCTTTCATCGGGAGTCAAGAGAAGGATAATAGTTCAAAATGAAGAGAACAAGATCTCTGAGGAGGAAGCGGAAGAAAGGTTCAAAAAACTCGAGTACCTAAAGCAGAACCCAAGGGACGAGGAAGCGACTAAGCTGCAGCTTTTAAGAGGCGAAAGGCTTTACGAAGAATCCTCCGGAGAACTCAGAGAACGCATAGACAGGGCCATGATGGACTTTGAAAGAGTCCTCAGCAAACAGGACCGAAGGGAGATAGAAAAGGCAAGAGAGGAGCTGGCTCACTTCCTCGACACCATAGAATACGACATCAACTGAAAAAGGAAGGGCGCTGCCCTTCCTTTTTTGACGCCGCCTTAAAGGCGGCTGCAAGATATCAAAGATCAGAGGGATTCTCTCTTCAGTCTGAAGGCTACTGCCTTCTTCAGGTAGTCGATATAGTCGGGATCCTGGCACATGGCCTTTTCCGGTGTGTCTGAAAGTTTTGCTACCGGCCGCCCGTTGACGTACTGGAGTTTGATGACTATATTGAGAGCTTTCTCGCAGGTGTCGTTGGTGCAGAAAGTTCCGATACCGAAAGATACCTTTGATTTATCTTTGAAGTACTGGTAGATCTTTTCCGCCTCATCAAAGTCCAGGCTGTTGCTGAACAGGAGAGTCTTTGTCAGAGGATCTGCGCCGTACTTTTTGTAATGGGCTATGATCTTTTCTCCCCACTCGTAAGGATCGCCTGAATCCTGGCGCACGCCGGTGTAGTTGTTCACCATGGAATGGTTGAAGTCCATGAGGAAAAGGTCTGTTGTTATGGTATCGGAAAGTGCCGTTCCGTTATCGCCCTTGTACTCGTCATACCAGTCTTCCATGGCGTAATAGTTCGTATATGCCAGGGGTATCCTGTCTATACCCTGGTACATCTGGACGAACTCGTGAGCGTAGGTCCCTATGGGCAGCAGATCCATCTTCATGGCGAAGTATACGTTGGATGTTCCCACGCACTTGTCCGTTTCAAAGCACAGCCTTCTTATGACCACTTCTTCCCATTCTCTTGAGAGCCTTCTCCTGCAGCCGAACTCGGCGAATTTGAAGTTGTAGGTGCCGTCGTTCAGTGCTTTGATCTTTGCGTCGAGCTTTTCTTCTGCAGACTTTCTTAGAGTCTCATAGTCGTATTTCATTCTGAAATACACTTCGTTTATGATCTCAAGAAGGTATATTTCGAACTGCATGGCAGAAAACAGCGGCCCTGTGACCTTTACTCTCAGCTCGCCCTTGTCCGTAAGAGATGTGCGCACATACTCTCTGATCGGATGCCACAGCCTGAGGAACTCCACGTAGTCGTCCTTTATGAATCTGATGGAGCGGAGATAATCGAGCTCTTCCTGTTTGAATGTGAGACTGCAGAGATGGTCTATCTGGGCGTTGATCTCGTCCAGCATCTCCTGAGTGAAAACAACTCCTTCGTTTCTGCATTTGAAGAAGTATTCACCGATCAGATCCGTATGCTTGTGGAATATGACCTGATTCATGTTGAATTTATACAGGTACCCTCTGCTGAGGAACTGCAGCGGGAGATTGAAGAGGAACGGCGGAGGCTTGAAGGACAGGATGAAACAACTGTTTGAAAGGAACAGATGCATTCTGAACACATAGAATGGTAGTGGATCAATATAAGGAGGACTCCATGGATAGCGGGAATATTGTTAAACAGTTGACTTTTGGAGTATTGTTTAATCACATGTTCAAATTGCTGGATATGTGGGGTGAAATTGCTGATGATATTCTTTATCGGAGTAAGTATTTCTCTGCAGAATACTTTTCCAACATTTCGCAGCAATACACTACGGAACGTAGCCTTTCAAACCCCAAAACCGAAAATCAACTAACCATTACTGCCAACAATCTAGTTTATACGCATAATGTTGATGGAAACTATGAACAAGAGTATGGTATGTTTAAAAAGAGAGTCGAGAATTATATAGTCCCAGAGATACTATCTGCAAGAGGACTAATAATCAGACGGCTCGGAGTTGTATATGTAAGTGTGCTTGACAAGGAAACCATGAAAACATTTTCACAATTATACTTTAAACCAAATATACAAGGAATTAGTGATTTTCGCTTTTCTAAAAAGGAAACTACTAAGGGCGGGTTATTGCTAGCAGATAATCAGGATTTTATAAATAAAATCTATAGCGTTGGTAATATCGGTGAAAATAGACAAGGTATCTCCTATGATTTCCAACACCATTTTAACCCAATTCGACAAGATGTGAGAGATACAATTTCAAGCTTTATGAATATGGCAAACGAGAGTTTTTCGAATGATGTGCTTAATCAGTTGAGAGGGCAATAATAGAGGCGAATAATGGGTAAAAACAAAAGAAAAGGGCCACTAAAAAAGACCCAAACCGAACTGCAAAACTATAAAGAATTCATATCATCTTCATCGTCTTCTCTAGATAGTACAGTTCCTTCTCAGAATACCATGCTAGTAGGTTCTGATGAAGTATGGTCAAATAATCGAGATAAGGAGTTGTATGGGCAGGAAGCAGTAAAAAAGACACCTCTAAAATACAGAGTACTTGATTGGATCAAGGCGAACCTATTTGCAGCGGTTATATCTGCTGTAATTATTGGGATAGCTACTACTGTGATTACACATAAAGTTAGTATTGCCATTATTACCCAAAGAATAGAATACCTTGATAAAAAGATTGATAGTATTGATGAAGAGAACGTCGAAAAAGAGTATCTACAAATACAATTAGAACTCATAAAAACTGAAATCACATACGATAACAATAGTACTCTCAATGAACTAAACTGGCGTCTAAAAGATATTGAGGCCCGGTTGAGCGGCTTGGAATCGGGATCACATAATGATTAGATTCTGTTCACACTAAATAGCATCGACAATCATCGCAAAATAAATGAATCCGCAGAACATCACATCAAGCTTATCATAGCGAGTAAAAATCTTCCTAAAGCGCTTCAAACGCAGGAAGT
>JAFZSM010000046.1 GCA_017619385.1 Bacillota bacterium | reverse complement strand
TAAGCTTTCGATCTCAGGCTTTAAAGAATTGAATATCTTTTCGGGCATCCTGTTGAAGATGACGCCCTGTATGTTGCTGTCTTTTTTGAAATCCAAAAATCCTTTGAGACTTGCCAAAGCTGAAAGGCTCTGGCCTCTCGCGTCAACTATGAGCACCGCGGGGCATTCAAGGACCTTTGCGACGTGATAGCTCGAGCTTTCGGCGGAGTCCGCAGCCATGCCGTCGTAATAGCCCATGACTCCTTCTATGACTGATATATCGCTGCCTTCGGAGTTCCTTGCAAAGAGGCTCCTGAGCTTATCCTCACCTGAGAAGAAGAGATCAAGGTTGGCGGACCTTACACCTATGACTTTCTCATGGAACATTGGATCTATGTAGTCGGGCCCGCATTTAAAGGATGATACTGCAAGGCCTCTTTCCTTAAGAGCCTGGAGCACTCCGCAGACCGTCATGGTCTTTCCGCTGCCACTTGAAGGGGCTGAAAAAAGAATTCGACCTTTGCTCATCTTTGTTCCTCGCTGCCTTCAATGCTTCCCGGTCCGTCGCAGGATACTATGAACACGGGATTTTGTGCTGTCATGAGATGATACCTTCCGACTTTTCTTCCCCTGGCCGCCGAAAGCTGCACATAGTCCTCGTTTACAAGTCCCAAAGCTTTAACGGCATCCTGAACGTCGGAAAGGCTCTCAACGGTGACCGTATTCATGACTATCCTTACTGAGGGATTTTTTTCAAGGGCGGCCTGTATAATGGGAATCATACTTCCCGAACTTCCTCCGATGAAGACGTGGGAAGGTGCGGGAAGATCTGAAAGTGCTTCCGGCGCAAGTCCTCTTACCACCTCGACGTTGGTTATACCAAGGTGCTTCATATTGCTCTCTATGAGGGTGCAGGCATCTTCGTTTTTCTCTACGGCGTAGACGAAACCGTCCTCTGCGGCCTTTGCCATCTCAAGGGAAACAGAGCCCGTACCAGCCCCTACGTCCCAGCAGACGGAGTTTTTGGACAGCTTGAGCTTTGCAAGGGTCACAGCCCTTATCTCCTGCTTTGTCATGGGAACTTCAGCTCTTAAAAAAGCGTCGTCCTCAAGGCCCTGGGTGACCAAAGCATTTCCTGCCTCTTCATTTTTTGCCAGCATGACTGCAAGAGAGTCGAACTCTAAAGTTTTAAGTTCTTCCGCAGTTCCTGCCGTGATCCTTTCGTTTTCGTAGGAGAGATTTTCTCCCACCACGAGTTTAGTGGTCCCGAGGCCGTTCTCGCATAGGGCCTTTGCTATCTCTTTTATGCCCATATCGCCGCCTGTAAGGGCGAAGACCTTGGGATTATTCTTTATCTTTCCCACCAGATTGCAATACCTGCCGTGAGCGCTCACAAGAAGCGCATCGTCCCAGGATTCTCCTATGAGGCTGCAAAAGTAGGGAATGGACGATATGCCGGGCAGCACCTTTGTATTGAGATCCGAAAGCAGGGGCAGCAGCTTTTTTGTACCGCTGTAAAAGCCCGTATCACCGGACATGGCGACTACGAATCTCTGCTCTGCCGATTCCCTGACTATCCTCTCTATATCCTTAGGCGCTATGGCAAAAGCAAGAGGCTTTCCGTAGGAAGACAGGCTCTCCGCTATGCGCTTTGCACCGATGATGAGATCCGCATCCCTGCAGGCTTTGTCAGCCTCGAGGGTAAGAGTCTCTTTGTCTCCCATGCCTATGCCGAGGACCGTGACCTCCTTTGCCGGTTCGACTCCGTATCTTTCTTTGAGGATACCGAGGCACTCCCCGTAGGAAAGGCCTTCTTCCTTTGCCGGCCTCTTTATGACTATGGACTTTACTCCGCAGTCGGAGGCTGCCTCCACCTTGTCAGTAAAGCCGCCCTCAGCTCCGGTGACCTTGGTGACCATATAGCTGACTCCAAGCATCTCCATGGTAGCCTTGTTGATCTCATAGCTGAAGGGCCCCTGCATGCCTATGATGTGGCTGCAAGGGTACCCAAGATCCATGGCTCTTTTTATACCGTCCGGCATGGGGAGTATGCGGGCGTAGATGCGCTCTTCAAAGCCCTTTACCGCAGTGTATTTGTCAAGTTCTTTGCTTCCCGTGGTGAGAAGGACCTTTCCCTCCACCGTATTCAGGAAAGCAGCTGCGCTTTCCGTATCTTCTGCGAATACGAAGGAGTCGTCTTCAGTTCCGCCGTCTCGTAACAGCCTTATATACTCGACGCCTTTTTCGCCGCATGCGCTTTTGACGTTTTCCGTCACCACTGCAGCATAGGGATGAGTCGCATCTATGACAAGCTCCGGCTTTATCTCTTCAAGGAGCTGTCCTATGCCTTCTGCATCCTTTCGTCCGCAGAGCACATGGATGTTATCCGCCGGTTCTATACGGGTCTTTCCGTAGTCCGTAGCTACGCTTACCCAGAGTTCAAGATTCTGATCTCTGCAGGCGGCAGCCAGGTTTTTTCCTTCAGTTGTTCCTGCAAAAAGCAGTATTTTACTCATGCGTATACCCTCTCGGAGTCACCATTTTGTCTCCGATCTTCTTTGTCTGGGAGTTTCCGATGAACACGGTGGAGAACATGTCTACTTCCGTGTCCCTGAGTTCCTTGAGAGTCAGGACCTCCGTGCTCTCGCCCTCTCTTCCTATGTTTTTAGCTATACCGCAGACCGTCTCTCCCGACTGGTGCTTGAGGACCAGATCGCAGGCTTTCTGCAGATAATCGTGTCTTTTATGGCTTGAAGGATTGTATAGACAGATGACGAAGTCGGCTTCTGCCGCGCACTCAAGCCTTTTTTCGATCTTCTCCCAGGGAGTCATGAGATCGCTCAAAGAGATGACCGCAAAATCGTGCATCAAAGGTGCCCCAAGTATGGCCGCGCCTGAAAGAACTGCGGATACTCCGGGTATGGTCTCCACTTCTACGCCCTCGTACTTTACGGCAAGTTCTTCGATGAGTCCGCTCATGCCGTATACGCCGGCATCTCCCGAGCAGATCATGGCGACGTCTTTGCCGCCTGCCGCCTTTTCAAGGGCGAGCTCACATCTTTCCACTTCTTTTCTCATACCAGTGGTGAGCATCTCCTTATCCGGGAAATGTTCTTTCACAAGGTCGATATATACAGTGTATCCGATCAGGATATCGCTGTTTTTCAGAGCCTCCTGGGCTCTTTGTGTCATGTTCTCATAACTTCCGGGACCTATGCCCACTACGTAAAGTTTACTCAAAGTGTATTACCTCCTCAAATTTACCTAAAGCGAAGGTCATTCCATTCTCCGCCTGTTTTTTTACTATGATCTCTTTTGCCATCGCTGCTTTTGCCGCTCTTTCACAGACACAGTCCACACCTGCAGTCTTCTTTACGAACTCCGAAGAGGAAAACTCCCCTTCAACGTTCAGAAGATCCTCCGCTGAAAAGCATACGAAGGGTATCTTGTATTTCTTTGACAAAGCTATAAGACCTGCCTCGTCTTTTTTAAGATCTATGCTCGCTATGCATCTGACCTCGTCCGGCGTTACTCCGTTTTCTGAGAGTTTTCTGAGGAAGAACTCCTCCAGCTCGGTCCCTTCTTTGTCCTTTCTGCAGCCAAGCCCTACGGCATAGCTTTGGGGGACAAGACGAAGGGTCTTTTCAAAGGGTGATCTGTTCTCTTTGGAGACCAGGATCCCAAGCTCTGCCTCTCCTTTGACAAGGCCTTTGGGCAGCTCTCCCGTGATGGGAAGATCCGATTTGAAGCCTATCTCCTTTCCATTGAGAAGCTCCGCTGAGACATCTTTTGCAAGCTTCATGCTTTTTATCTTAAGATGGTTTTTGGTCGCAAATACATCCACCGCAAAGAGCCCGTGTATGTCCGTAGCCGTGGTGACGACGGGTATTGACCCTAAAGAATCGGCAATAAGCGATGCAAGCTCATTGGCACCTCCGATGTGACCGGAAAGCAGCGGGATCACGAATTTTCCCGTCTCATCTGTCACGATGACCGCAGGATCCGTCGTCTTGCTCTTCACATGAGGCGCTATGGCCCTTACGGCTATGCCCGATGCGCAGCAAAAGATGAGAGCATCGGCTTCTTTGAAGCCTTCTTCCGCCCACCTTGAGGCTCCTCCCTTTATGGGAAGCACGTCTCCTTCGCAGTACTTTTCGGGAGCATAGCATAAGCATTCCATACCTTTTTCTCTCAGTATGGACGCTATCTTCTCCGCAGTCCTTATACCTATCAAGCTGTATGCTGCAAGTCTAACTTTCGTCATTTCGTCGCTTCTCTGTATCCTGTGGTGAAGCTCGGGTTGTATAGATCCGATCTTCTGTAATTGGTATGGGTGACGACGTCTCCTACGATTATGAGAGCCATCCTTGTGACGTCGTTTTCCTTTGCGCACTGGGCCAGAGTCCCGACAGTGCAGATATACTTTCTCTCATCGGGCCATGTCGCCCTGTAGACTATGGCAGCCGGTGTGTCTTCACTGTAACCGCCTTCTATGAGATCGGCAGAGGTTTTTTCCAGAAGCCCTGAGGAGAGGAACAGTACCATGGTAGCCTGATGCGCCGCAAAGGACTGAATGCTCTCTTTTTCAGGCATGGGAGTCCTGCCCGCTTCACGGGTTATTATGATGCTTTGTGATACATCTGGAAGTGTATATTCCAGATTGAGGGCCGCTGCAGCTCCGCAGAAGGAGCTGACACCCGGGCAGTAGTCATATTTGATATCCTTTTCATCCAGTATATCCATCTGCTCTCTGATGGCTCCGTAGATCGAAGGATCACCGGTGTGAAGACGCACCGTCATTAGGCCTTTTTCCTCGGCCTTTTCCATGGCTTCAATGACTTCCTCAAGAGTCATCTTTGCGCTGTCATATACTATACAGCCCTCTTTTTTGTAATCAAGAAGAGCCGGGTTCACCAAAGAACCCGCATAAATTATGACGTCTGCCTCTTCAAGATAGTTCTTGCCTCTTAATGTGATAAGATCGGCAGCTCCGCTGCCTGCTCCTACAAAATGGATCATTACTTCTCCTCCTTTATGATCAATAGCGAATAATATCCTGCATCATAGGGGATCTCGTCCGTATCCCTGTAAACATGCTGATCCTTCGTACCGCAGTTCTCGACCATCTGTACTTTCAGGCCTTTTGCCTTTGCTGCCTCAACGGTCTCTTCTATATTGTTCTTCATGAAGACCTTTACTCCGCTGTAATCGAGAGCCTCGGTGGGTTTGTAAGTTCCCGGTATTACATGGAGCTCATCGTCGTTTTCGCAAAGGGAAGTCTCAAGTACCGCCGCCGCTGCGCAAAACGACGTGATACCAGGGACCATCTCGGTCTCAAAGCCCTTTTCAGAAACCAGCTTGTGAAGATAGCAATAGGTCGAATAGACCGTGACGTCTCCCAAGGTTATGAAGACCACGTCCTTCCCCTCGGAAAGCTTTGCGCAAAGGGCCTCGGCGCCTTTTTCATAAGCCTTTTTCCTGAGCTCCTGATCCTTGGTCATGGGCATATCTATCATAAGGGCATCTTTTCCGTCTATCTCCGGCACGCATCCTTTTGCTATAGTATATGCAAAACACTTTTCCTTATCCTTGCCGGGCATTGCAACGGCTCCGCATTCTCTTATGAGCCTTGCCGCTTTTACAGTCAATAGTTCCGGATCTCCGGGGCCTACGCCCACTCCGTATAGTTTACCTTTTCTCATCTTCTGTATTTCTCCTTAAGTTCTTCCATCCATTCTTTCGCATTTCCGGTAGTGCAAAGCACTCCGTAGACAGTGGAAAAAACGACGACGGATATTTTCATATCGCTCCTTGTGCGGTTATTGACATAAAAGTCCACCTTCTCGGCTACTATCTCCATGGTCTTTTCAAGAAGGCCCGCTTCCTTTATGACCGCAAGCATCTCGTCTGTCGTAAGGCTTTCGAGAATCTTCCTTGCGACCTCTATATCGCAGCCTGCCCTTATGGCGCAGGCTGCCATGAGTTCTGCTCTTGCGTCGGCTTCCCTTGAATGGGAATTCATGATGCCGCCGGTGAGTTTTATGAGCTTTCCTATGTTGCCGACGAAAAGAAGCTCCGGTATCCCTTCGGCCGAAGCCATATCAAGGCCCTGCCCTATATAGTTGGAACACTTGACAAGAGCCTCGTCGGGCACGTTGCACTCGGATCTTATGAAGTCCGCTCCGTAGTTCCCGGGAACCATTACCAGTCTATCGTATCCGTTGGCATGCTTTTGCCTTATCTCAAGCTCTATGGTATCGAGCAGAGCTTTTTCGCTCATGGGCTCCACTATACCGCTGGTGCCCAGGACCGATATGCCTCCTTCTATACCGAGCCTTGGGTTGAAGGTGTGCTTTGCTATCTCAACGCCCTCGGGAATGGAGATGATAACGGAAAGGCCCTCTGCTATACCGCAGTCGGACAAGGCATCCTCCGCTGCCCTTTTGATCATCTCCATGGGAACGGGATTTATGGCCGGTTCTCCCACTGCCTGCTTAAGGCCCGGCTTTGTGACCCTGCCAACGCCCAAGCCTCCGTCTACGTGGATCCCCGGTTCCTTTGACCAGGATACCCTGGAATAGACCATGACTCCGGCCGTTGCATCCGGGTCGTCTCCGCTGAACTTCTGTATGGCGCATGAGACCTCATTTTCGCCTATCTCAGGCTCTAAAACTTCGAGATTGAGAAGTATACCCTTCGGAGTCATTATCTCCACTCTTTCGACCGTTTTCTTAGTTACGAGCATGGTCGCAGCCGCCTTGGTCGCCGCTGCAGCGCAGGTGCCCGTGGTGTAGCCGAAGCGGAGTTTTTTACCGTTCTTTATGGCATAGTAGTCTTCTATACCGGTCTTTATTTTGTTTTCGCTTTCTTCGCTCATCCTATGCTCCCAATACTTCTTTCAGAGCTTCGATCAGCTCGACGTTTTCTTCGTGTTTTTTTACGGCTATGCGGCAGTCTCCGTCCTCAAGGCCGTGGTAGTTGGCGCAGCTCCTTATGAGTATGCCTTTTTCCAGCATCTTTTCGTAAAGTCCCGGGACTTTACAGAGCATAATGAAATTGGCGACACCTCCAATGTGCTCTATTCCGAGGGCCTCCAGTTCCGCCAGAAGATACTTCTTTTCGTCAAATATCCTGCGCCTGGTTTCATCTGCCCACTCCTCGCATCCGAGGGCTGCGCAGCCTGCCGCCTGGGCGAGGGCCGACACGTTCCAGGGCTGCACGATGCTGCACATCCTCTCCAGCATCTCCTTGTTTTTGCTGATGCCGTATCCAAGGCGCACTCCCGCCATACCGTAAAGCTTAGTGAAGGCGTTCAAAAGAAAAACCCTGTCTCCTTCTCTGAGCTGCGGATAAAGATATTTGCAGCTGCCCTCTTCTGTAAGGGAAATGAAGCATTCGTCAAGGAACAGCCAGGTCCCCGTTTCCCTGCACCTTGAAAGTATCCTGAACAAAAGTCCCCCGTCTATAGGCTGCCCTGTGGGATTGTTGGGATTGCAGAGCATGATGAGATCCGTATCCTCCGTGATCCTCTCAAGGATATCATCTGTCAGGGCAAAGCCGTTTTCTCTTTTGAGCAGGTAAAGCTCCACTTCTTTTCCGTAAACCTTAAGAGCGCTTTCGTACTCGGAAAAGGACGGTACGGGCAGTAGGGTCTTCCCGGGTCTTAAAGCCTCTACGAACTGAAAGATTATCTCAGCAGCTCCGTTGCCGCATATGATCTCGTCTTCGGAAGCTCCCGTATGAGCGGAAAGCTTTTTCCTCAGTTCCCCGCAGTAGGGGTCCGGGTAGACTGCGACGTTATCCGCTGCTTTTCTGATGGCTTCTTTGACTGCTTCGGGAGTGCCGTAAGGATTGACGTTGGCTGAGAAGTCCAAAGATATTTTGTTTCTGTAGATGTCACCGCCGTGACCGTAATTGTTTCCGATTATCATTGCTGTTTCTTTATAAAGTTTTCATCTGATCGGCATGCATCCACCTTCGCAGTATGTGCTGGCGTCGCTAAGTTTTTCTAGCGGCTTGCCTGCGGGGAATTCGGGTCACTTGGCGAAGTCTAAAGACCGCCTGCGTTCCTCCGAATTCCTTGCCGCCTGCTCGCCGGAAAAATTTGCTCCTGGCAATATACTGCTCAAGTGAATGCATACCGATCATTATTCAAATGTATGTATACATAACGTCGGTCAGGTGAAAAACAATATGCCGATAAGTTCGAAGATTGCCAGGGATATGATGCTCGCAATGTACATGAGCCTGCACGCCCTGTTTATGTCTTCGCCCTCTATCTTTCTGTCCGGATCTCCCATGGTGGGCTTTTCGTAGAGCTTTCCGAAGTAGTAGGCGTTTCCACCCAGCTGCACGCGGAGAGCTCCCGCGCATGCGCTTTCGGTCTGTGCCGAATTGGGGCTTGAATGGTTTCTCCTGTCCCTTTTCCATATGCGGGCCGCATTCTTTCCGTCAAACCCGCTCCCCATATACGCCGCTCCTATCATTGCCAAAGCGCTGAGCCTTGACGGTATGTAGTTGAACACGTCGTCGAGCTTTGCGGAAAAACGCCCGAAGTTTATATACCTTTCGTTTTTGTATCCGACCATGGAATCCATGGTGTTGACGGCCTTGTATATGAAACCCCCTACGGGACCCCCTATGAGCATCCAAAACATCGGCGCTATGACTCCGTCGGAAGTGTTTTCGGCTACTGTCTCAACGGCAGCCTTTATGACCTGTTCTTCGGAAAGATCTTCAGTGTCTCTCCCCACCAGCATGCCGACCTGTTTCCTCGCAGAAACAAGGCCTTCTTCCTTCAAACATTTGAGGACTTTTTTTGCCTCATCAGAAAGGCACTTTGCTGCGAAGATCTGCCAGCTCATGACTGTGCAGACAGCAAAACAAAGCCATGGGCTTATGGCTTTGGTGATCAGAACGAGCAGGGATGAAACGAGTGCTGTGAGAAGCAGCACCGTCAGGTTCATACAAAGACCTGCTCTTCTTTCTCCTTCTTCAGTTTCGGGGTATTCGGCTCTGTACTTCTTTTCAAAGAAGCTTATGGCTTTTCCTATGAGCACCACCGGGTGAGGCAGCGATACCGGATCTCCTATGATACAGTCTATGAGAAAGCCTGCCAGCATGGCCCCTAAAAATATTTTATACATATACAAAAGAATTATACGGGCTCTTCTATCTGAGCTTGCCGTCTTTCCTCGCTTTTTCCTCGAGCCTTTCCAGTATCTTAGCCCCATTTGGATATCCTGCGCAGATCACTTCATCACATTTGTCCATGAGAACTGCTGCTCTTTCGAAGTGCTCTTCCGTTGTGACAGTGAATGCCGGAACGGATACCACCTCTTCAGCCAGATACTTTGCCACATGGAAGTCCACGTCGTTTTCATAGATGATACCGGCGTAGAAGGGCCTGTCCTCTTTTTGAAGCCGCCTGAAAACGCTTATGCCGTTTCCGCAGGACGATATGACGAAGGTCTTCGCCTCGCCTTCGGGCTTTGGCATCTCCACGCTTCCGAAGGCTATGTTGTAAGAGCCCTTTTCCATACCGTAAAGCTTAGTGATTATCTCTTCCTTGAATATCTCGTCGGGGGTGCCGAAATTGGATATGACGTCTCCGCTCACGCACATGACCTTATCCGATATCTTCTGGGCAAGATCTATCTCGTGCAGAGACATTATGACCGTTATTCCCTTTTCCTTTGACATGGAACGGAGCATGGACAAAAGCTCAAGTTTATGCTTTATGTCGAGAAATGACGTAGGTTCGTCGAGGACTATGATCTCGGGCTCCTGGCATATGGCCCTTGCCAGAAGTACCCTCTGCCTCTGGCCGTCGGAAATGGAATGGAAATCCCTTCCCGCAAGCTCTTCGGCGTGGACCCTTGCCATGGCTTCATAGACCTTTTCCCGGTCCTCTTCAGAGAGTATCCCGAGAGACCCTGTATAGGGGTAACGTCCCGTGGCCACCACGTCGTAACAGGTCATGAGCTCGCCCTTGATGCGTTCCGTAAGAACAACTGAGACCTTCTTTGCCAGATCCCTGAAACTCATATGCTTTACGGAAGCGTCGGCGATGAGGGCGTCTCCTCCTATCATCTCGAGATGCTTCGTTATGCTTTTAAGTATGGTGGATTTGCCGGCTCCGTTGGGACCTATGAGAGAGAGAATCTCTCCCTTTTCTATCCCTATGTTTATATCGTGGATCAGTGTGTTTCCGTTATATCCAACGGCAAGATCCGATGTTTTGAAATAGTATCCTGCCATGGCTGTCAGCTCTCCTGCTTCTTAATGAGCATTATTATGACTATGGGCGCTCCGAAGATAGCGGTCACGGTGCTGATCGAAAGCTCCGTAGGAGCAAAGGCAACTCTTGCTATATAGTCGCACAGCATACAGAACACCGCGCCTCCCATGAAGGACGCAGGTATCACCACTATGGGCTTAGCCGTATTGAGAAGCAGTTTGACTATGTGGGGCACCGCTATGCCCACAAAGGATATGGGTCCCGCAAAGGCCGTGACCGTTCCCGCAAGGAAGCTCGACAGCATTATCAGGACTACGCGAAATGTCTTAACGTTGACGCCCATGCTCTGGGCATAGGACTCACCCATCTGATATGCGCTTATGGGCTTGGCCAGGAGGAACACGATGACGAAGGTCACCATGACTATGACCGTCGAAATAAGCACATCGTCCCAGTCCATACCTGAAAAGCTGCCTCTTGACCAGTTGTGAAGGTTCACTATGTCCGCATCTTTTGCAAAGGTGATGATGAACTCGGTCACGGCCGTGCATATGTAGCTGATCATGATGCCGGCTACAAGAAGCATTGACATCTGCCTTATGGACCTGGCAGCAAGGAGCACGAAGCCCATGGATATGAGGGCTCCGGCAAAGGCGGCCGCCACCATCATAAGTGAGGATACGCTTTTTACGTAGTTAAGAACGATTATCATCATCACGGCTACGAAAAGCTTGGACCCTGCGGATATGCCGAGCACGAAAGGCCCCGCTATGGGGTTGCCGAAATATGTCTGGAGAAGGAAGCCTGCGAGGGCCAAGGCCCCTCCGAGGACCGCCGAGGTTATCATCCTCGGCATCCTGAGCTTCCAGATGATATTGAATGCGGTATGCAAAGCATCGGACTCTCCTTCGCCTTCACGAAAGAATATGATTTTTGCTATATCGCGGACAGGGATGTGGACCGATCCCGAGTTTATGTTCCATACGACGAGTAGGAACATGACTACAGCAAGACCGACGAACACGCCCGTATATCTTGCGTAAGCCACCGGTCCGGTCTTCATTTCTTTCAATGCATTTTTACTCATTTTAATTTGTGTATATAGTTCAGAGATTCGCCGTCTCCGGCAGTGCCCGTGATGATCTTGTTCATGTCTTCTATGATGCTGCCCATTTTGTCGACCTCCTGATACATGCTCTTGCTCGTGCACCAGACCTCTCCGTTCTTGGAAGCTTTAAAAGAGGAAAGCACATTGCTAAGGTCATAGAACTGTTCCATGGTATACAGCTCTGAAGCTATGCTGCTGTTATAAATGATGATATCTGCATCAGCGGCCATGCTGTAAAACTCCTCCATGCTCATATTGATCGAGGAAAGTTTTGAACTGGCTTCCAGATCCTTGAGGGCATATACGCCTCCTGCGAGCTCTATCATCGAAGGGATGTAACCTTCACCTGCGTAGGTGACCACATTGCCCCTGCTGTTGACATAAAAGAATGCCACGGTCTTTCCCGTGTTGGGCTGAGATCCCAAAGAATGTATTATCTCCGCCTGCTCGTCATATGCCGCTGCAGCGGCATCGGCCTTTCCTATGATCTCACCGAAGAGCTTTACCCACTCGGTCCTCCCTAAGGGATGATCCTCATAGGTCGAACGCTCGACCATGACGGGTATACCGAGCTCTTCCAGCTTTTCCTTGACCTCGGGAGTGTGGTAGATCATGGTGGACTCTATAGCCAGATCGCAGTTCCCGTGAAGGAGTATCTCATAATCCGGAGCGCTGTAGTGTCCTGCGTAGACGATATTTCCTTCTTCCATGGCTTTGTTTGCCTCTTCCGTGGACCATTCACCCGGTTCAAGTCCGGAATAGGCCACATTGCCCAGAGCATCCATGGCATTGAAATGAGCCATGACCGCCGTTGCGGGAAGATACACACGATCGATGGGCTGTTTCAGGACTACAACGTCTTTTTCAAGACCTTCGGGGACATTTTTCCCTTCGGGGACCACCATGATATTATCGCCGTTGTTTATGGTTATATACGAATACCCACCCTGATACCTGTAGATCTTGAATTCCGTGGCAAACTCAGTCTTTACGGTCTCCTCGTACTTGAGCCCGTCAAATTGGGGTATATCGCCTGATACTTCTTCCTTCTTGCCGCAGGCGCATATGCAAATTGCCATGGACAATGCAAGGAAAAGCGCTAGAACTTTTTTCATTGTTTTTTAGCCTTTCTCACATTGATGAGGACGACAGCAAGGATAGTGACGGCTATCACCGCTCCTGCCGCAATATAGCTGAGTTTTTGCCTTCTTTGGGCCTCTTTGGCAGCTTCTTTGCCGGCAGCTTCCTTTATCTCCTTGAATATGTCCTCTGCGCTTTTGAGTTTCGTAAGGTTCTTAAGTTCCTTTGATTCATCTTCCGTAAGAGCATCTACGGCCCTTCTTGCGGCCTCGATATCGGCCTCCGACTCAAGGCCTATATCGTCTCCTATCTTTTCTATGAGAGCGTCCGCATCGGAGATCTTCTTTTCTATCTCCTTAAGCGCCTTCTCTGCGGCTTCGAGCACAGCCAGGTTCTTAAGGCCTCTTTGTTCTTCTCCTGAAAAAGCATCGACAGCCGCCCTTGCTGCAGCAACGGCTTCTTTAGATCCTATGGTCACGTTTCCGATCTTTGCTATGAGTCCGTCGGCTTCAGCGAGCTTTTCCTCAAGCTCAGCCTTTGCAGTCTCTTCTTCCGAAGGCAGGTCGG
>JAFZSM010000045.1 GCA_017619385.1 Bacillota bacterium | reverse complement strand
TACTTCAGAACAACAGACGTTACAGGACAGATCCAGCTCGCAGAAGGCACAGAAATGTGCATGCCCGGCGACAACGCTGTCATGACAGTTGAACTGATCACACCGATCGCTATCGAACAGGGACTTCGTTTCGCTATTCGTGAAGGCGGCAGAACAGTTGCATCCGGAGTTGTTGATACCATCATCGAGTAATACGATTCCAAAAATCAAAACATCAAGGAGTTGCCGTTCCGGCAGCTCCTTTTTTTGTGTCTTTAGGAAATCAAAGTAGAGCCTTTTCGTCAGAAAAGTGGTAAAATATACGTATAAAGTAAAATATATTATCATTGTTTTCAGAAAGGAAGTTTATCATGAAAAAGTTTGTTTCTTTTCTAATGGCATTGGCTATGATCTTGTTATTTGCCGTACTTATGCCAAAAGATATCCACGCAGGAGAGACAGAATGGAATCTTGTCGCAAAGAAGACTGATATTGAATTCCCTTTGGTCTACGGCGAACGCGTTTACAACTTTTACAACACCGCAGGGTATTTGGATGTGCTGGCACCTGTGATGATAAGCGAAGAAGAGGGTTCATATATACAGTACGGCCTCATAGGGCCGGACGGCAAGTATCTGCTTCCTCTCAAAGATATTTACGGCAGTCCTTTGTACAACACCATAGGAGATCAATACCTGATATTTGACGATATCATCTGTGATACCCATCAGGGCTATTATACCCTTGCAGGAGAAAAGGCCTTCGACATCGATTTCTACGAGGAAGGCGCTTACGTAGGAACAAGAAGAGTACTTCCTTTCTATAACGGAAAAGCTGTGGTGCAGTATATCGTGGAAGGAAATATTTCTCCCATTTATACCATCGATACGAAGGGTAAGATCCTCAGCGAAACAAGCTGCAGAGGCAACTTCTATTATGCAGGCTGCGGTCTTTACTTTTATAACACAAATGATGAAGATGGAAATCAGTTCTATGCATATTACGATTATGACGGTGATCTGCAGTTCACACTTGAAGATCATCCCTATGCGAGCTTCGCTGGTACTGGAGTATTCTGCGAAGGTCTGGCCTGGGTGAGGAACGCACAGAGCCGCCTTGTGGGCTTCATCGATACGACGGGAAACGAAGTCATTCCCTGTATGTACAGAGAAGTTGACGGCTTCATCGGAGGGATCTCCGGCGTACAGGATGCGGAAAGCGGCGACTGGGGAGCTATAGATATGGATAATGAGATAGTTATCCCCTTTGAATACGACATGGTATACGGCGGCGAAGACGGTCTGATCATGGTCAAAAAGGATGGTAAATGCGGTTTTGTAGACAGCACTAATTCAGTGATCCTCCCCTTGGAGTATGACAACCTTACGTCATACAGAAACGGCGTAGCCTATGGACTTAAGGACGGAGTCCTCTATGTCATCAAGAACAGCCAAGGCAGTGTCGAAGTAGAGAACGCTACAGGAAGCGACAAAATAGACTTCAGCGTTGAAGGAAATACAGTGACTGTTTCTTCAAACGTTCCCTGCAAGCTCGGTTATCTTTCCGAAGGGAAGTACGTATCTGTTCCTGCAAAGGCGAACGATGACGGCAGCTATGAATTCACGGCGCCTGACGGAGTAACTGAAGTGGTACTGGTGGTAAAGGGCGACGTAACAGGAGACGGCGCTGCAAACCTCGGTGACGCAGCGAGGATAAAAGCAGCATTCAGGCGCAAACTGGAACTCAGCGCCTTGGAGATCTTTGCGGCCGACGTCAATAGTGACGGCGCAGCGAACCTCGGCGATGCAGCTCAGATAACTGCTTCGTTCAGAAAGAAGTTCACCATAGCCTGGTAAAACTGTTTTGACTTATCGGCCCGCGGCTTTTGCCGCGGGCTTTTTTTGTTGATCATCTGCAGGCTTTAGAAAGTCAATTGCGGCTTAAATCAGTTACTTGAATCTTAGGTTAGAATGGACTATTTGCATGGATATCTGTCATGTGATGTTTTCTGCAAAGCATCGTTATGGTATAATACGCTTTGTGTATCAAAGAAACAGAAAAAGCTCATATGATCTTAAAAGGACAAAAAGAAACTGAAAACTTCGGAATGAATTTTGCAAAAGATCTAAGGCCCGGCAGCGTCATAGCCCTCATAGGGCCCCTCGGAGCGGGCAAGACCACCTTGGCAAAATCCATAGCAAAGGGACTTGGAGTCACGGAGACTCTCACGAGCCCCACCTTTACTATTGTCCAAGAATACGAGAGCGGAAGGCTCCCTCTCTATCATTTCGATGTGTACAGAGTTTCAGACGAAGAAGAACTGTTCGAAATGGGCTTTGAAGAATACCTTCACAAGGGCGGCGTCTGCCTCATCGAATGGGCAGACCTCATAGAGGATATGCTGCCTCCCGATACCGTAACGCTTAAGCTTTCGTACGGTGAAAATGATGACGAAAGGGTCATTGATATATGCTGATACTGGCCATAGAAACAACAGGTCCCGTTTCTTCCGTAGCACTGAACAGGGACGGGATAATAACCGAGATAAAGAATGAAGACAGCTACTCCCATTTAAAGCAGCTCATGCCCATGGTAAAGGAACTTCTTGAAGAAGAGGATGTCAAAGGAGAAGACCTTGATGCCATTGCGGTGTCTCAGGGTCCCGGTTCCTTTACGGGCATAAGGATAGGCATGGTCAGCGCCAAAGGCCTTGCCCAGGTGTGGGACAAAGCCATAGTCGAAGTGCCGACTCTTGCGACCTTTGCTTTCAGAGATTACGGCTGGGAGGAAGAAGGAAAGAAATATCTCTACTGCCCTGTAATAGATGCAAAGATGCACCAGGTTTATGCTGCGGCATACGAAAAAGGAAATAAGGAGGCTGTGATTCCCGGAGCCTCTTACTATATGGACGAATTCCTTTCTCTTCTCGAAAAGGCTGCTAAAGGATACGATGCCGCCGTGTTTTTCGGAGACGCATACGGTATATACAAGGACAGCATAGATTCCTATGACATAGTATATGCCCTCGCTCCGGAGGAAGACTTATGCCAGAGCTCTTTTGGGACGGCAGTGCTGGGAGAAGTGCTGTATAAAGAAGGGAAAGTGAAGAACTGCTTCGATGCCCGGCCTGAGTACTTCAGGCTGCCGGAAGCAGAGAGAAAGTTCAGGACCAAGAGCCTGAGACTTGTTCCTGCGGAAACAAAAGACCTGAAGAGGATATGCGAGATAGAAAAGGCTGCCTTTGACGATCCCTGGACAGAACAGATGCTCCTTGAAGATATAGAAAGATCCCTGGAAGATCCGAAGACCGTATTCCTTACGGCAAAAGATCCCGAAGACGGCAGCGAGGCAGTGGCATATATAGAGGCCTTCCTCATTCCGGGCACCTTTGCCGAAATACAGAATGTTGCCACTATGCCAGAAAGGCGCAGGCAGGGCATAGCCAGAAAAATGATGCTGGAGATAATATCGATAGCAAAGGAACAAAAGATAAAAGAACTTGAGCTCGAGGTAAGGGCCGGCAATACAGCCGCCATCTGCCTTTACGGATCTTTGGGTTTTGAAGAAACGGGTTTAAGAAAAGGATACTATCAGGACGGAGAAGACGCTGTCCTCATGACTAAGAAACTATAAAATGAAAGACGGAAAGATACTCACAATGGGAATAGAATCGAGCTGCGATGAGACCGCCATAGCTGTTCTTGCGAACGGCAGGGAGGTCCTTTCAAACGTGATCTCTTCTCAAATTTCCATACATACGGTCTACGGAGGCGTGGTACCCGAGATAGCTTCCAGGCATCATTTAAACAATATACCTTTCGTTTTCAAACAAGCTTTGGACGAAGCGGGCGTGAGCCTTGATGATATAGATGAGATCGGAGTCACCGCAGGCCCCGGCCTTCCGGGAGCGGTCCTCATGGGTGCAGCCTATGCAAAGGCCCTATCCATGGCTTCAGGCATTTCTTTGGTCGGAGTCCATCATATACAGGGACATATAATGGCGAACCTCATTGAACATCCCGAGATCGAGCCTCCATTCCTTTCCCTGGTCGTATCCGGAGGGCACACCCACATCATACAGGTGCTGGGATACAACGAGTTCAAGATACTGGGATGCACAAGGGACGATGCGGTGGGAGAAGCCTATGACAAAGTTGCAAGAGTCTTAGGTCTTGGCTACCCCGGAGGTCCCAAGGTCGACGCTTTGGCAAAGGAGGGAGATCCGAACGCCATAGAGTTCAAGAGGGTATATCTTGAAAAGGGCAGCCTGGATTTTTCACTTTCCGGTACCAAGACCGCAGTGGTCAACTATATGCATAACGCAGAACAAAAGGGTCTCGAGGTAAACAGGGCAGACGTTGCAGCTTCTTTTCAGGAAGCGGTGGTAGATGTTCTGGTCGATAAGACTATGCTTGCCATGAAGGAGACCAAAGCTCCTTATCTGGTCCTTGCAGGGGGTGTCGCCTGCAATTCAAGGCTCAGAGAAAGGCTTGAAAAGGCCCTCAAAGAAAAAGGGAAGAAACTCTACGTACCTTCTCCCATACTTTGCACTGACAACGGCGCCATGATAGCCGCAGCCGCCTACAGAAAAGCAAGGGAAGGAAAGTACTCGACCCTGTCCCTGGACGTCTTCCCGGGACTGAATATAGAGACGGGACTTCACAAACTGGAAGAATAAACAAAACAGCTCCGCTATTTAAGCGGAGCTGTCCTTTTTGAACTTTTAGATATCACTCTTGAATTTGTTCCTCGACGTACTTGACCAGGTTTGCAACTACGTTGAACTCTTCGGTTTTTTCATCAGGGATCTCGATCCCGAATTCATCTTCGATCTGAGTAAGTACATCTACAGCGTCAAGGCTGTCTGCATTGAGGTCCAGCATCAGGTCCGTTTCCGGTTTGATCAATTCTGGATCGATCTCGAGCTGTTCCGCAATCAGGTCTCTTATTTTTTCAAATACCATGTAGTACCCTCCTTATTTGCTCCCGCAAAGTGCGCGGAGCCCTTTCATGCTTGAGATTATACTCTTTTGTAAGCTAAAAGGCAAGAAAAAAGGATGCATATGTTCCGGGCATGAAGCTGAAGGAAGGCCTTAGTCCTATTCCCGGAAGCGCAGGCGACTTTGCTAAAAAATGTATTGTGCATATAATATTTTTAGTATATAATCTTCAGAGTAATATTTCAGTTATATTATTCCCTTGGGAGCGTGTCCTCCCGAAGCCCCTTTGATCGAATCGATATAAATAGCAATGTGTATATTTGCGTGTTTTTGAGGTGAACTATGGTCCCCGATATTTTGAAGGATAAAAAACTTGCAGAACTAAGAGAGATAGGCGCTGCGCTCAAGATAGAGAACGCATCGAAACTCAAGAAAAGCGAACTTCTCGAGATCCTGACTAAGATGCACGAAGAAGCTCAGGCCCAAGGCGCAGTTGAAGCGCCGGAAGAGGAAACAGAGAAGAAAAAGACCGTAAGAAGAAAAAGCCCGAAGAAACAGGAAGTACCTGAAGAAGAGGCTGAAAAAGAATCTGAAACGGAAGAGGCCGAAGCTGAAGCAGAAGGAGCTGAGGAAGAATCATCTGAAGAGGCTCAAGAAGAACGCGGTGAAGAAAAGGAACAGGACGACAACCGTTTTGAGACTACGGGTATACTGGATCTTGCGGATGCCGGTTTCGGATTCTTAAGATTTGATAACTTCCTCACATCGGACAGAGATATTTATGTATCTCCGGCTCAGATCAGAAGGTTCAACTTAAAGACGGGAGATGAGATCTGCTGCATAGCCAGAAAGCCGGGAACGGGAGAAAGATTCGGAGCACTTCTTTACGTAAAGACCGTAAACGGAGATGAACCGGGAGTTGCGAGAAACAGAAAAGACTTTTCTTCTCTCACGCCCATATTCCCCAATGAGAGGATCAATCTTGAAAAAGGTTCTTCGGTCCTCTCCATGAGGCTTGTTGACCTGGTGGCTCCCATAGGAAAAGGCCAGAGAGGTCTCATAGTCGCTCCGCCCAAAGCGGGAAAAACAACTCTCTTAAAGCAAATAGCCCACGCCATAGAGGCTCAGAATACAGGCGCAGAGCTCATAGTGCTCCTTGTGGACGAAAGACCCGAGGAAGTCACGGACATGCAGCGTTCCATAAACGGGAAAGTCATTTACTCCACCTTTGACGAGCAGCCCCAGCACCACGTGAAAGTGGCTGAAATGGTTCTTGAAAGGGCGAGAAGACTGGTGGAACACGGAAAAGACGTCATAATACTTTTAGACTCCATCACGAGACTTGCAAGGGCATATAACTTGGTGGAGCCCAGTTCCGGAAGGACTCTTTCCGGAGGCCTTGACCCCGTGGCTTTGTACAAACCCAAGAAGTTTTTCGGTTCGGCAAGGAACATGGAAGAAGGAGGCAGCATCACCATACTGGCCACGGCCCTCATAGAGACAGGCAGC
>JAFZSM010000044.1 GCA_017619385.1 Bacillota bacterium | reverse complement strand
ATTGTAGCATTATATGGCAAAAAAGCAACTACTTTGCCATGAGCCCTATGGGTATGGATCTTTCGTATTCGCTGTTGTCTTCTATGTGCCTGTCCGAAATGAGGAGGCTTCTTTTGCCGTTTATGATCATTTGGGCAGACCCTCCTCCGTCTAAGTTTATGGCGTTCACAAGGCCGAGATCTTGGCATATATCAGTCATTTCCGAAAGGCTTGCGCCGCAGCTGAACTCTCCCTTTATGCTCAGGTCATCGAACTTGCCGGGGCCTTCCGCCCATAGGATGACAGGCCTTTGGTCCTTGCCGCAGCCAAGGGCCATCCTTGGGGCTCTTGCCTTTTCAAAATCCAAAGGATAAAGGCTTGGAGGGATGGGCAGTTTGAAGGGATTTCTTATGTTGGAAAAGTATGAGATGAACTCCTTTGTAGGGACTCCGTCCCTTACTATGCTGTTGCCCACCTGTATGCCGAAGATCACGTCTTCAAAACCGTGGTAGATGACTTCCGTGCCGGGAGGGATATATTCTTTTGTTTTGAGTATGAAGCCCGCCGAGGGTATTATCATCCTGAAGTCTTTGACCGATGCTATCACTTTATTTCCCGCAATGGCGGCGCTGTATCCTTTTCCCGGAGCTTTCCTTATGTGCGGTCTTTCGTACAGGCTGCAGTTCTTTCCGGGAATGTATTCTTTGCCGCCGATCTCAAGGCTGAGGTCTGATAGTTTCGGCCTTTCTATTTTTACGCTTCCGTCCTTTCGAACAAGAAGGGCTTCTCTTTCGAAAAGGGGAGGATTGGTGCAGACTCCGTCCTTTACCCAAAGACCTATGGGCCTTCCGATGATGTCGTAGGGGGACCCAAGGTCGAACATGTCCATGGTGAAGAAACTGGAGTTTGCGACAAGGGAAGAGCTGCCTGCAAGGGGGCTTAAGAGCCCCATATCGCCCGATACAGGAAGGATCCTTCCGTGGAAAGGCCTTTTACCCTTGATCATCTTGAAAAGGCCTCTTTTCTCCAATTCTTCGATGAAAGCCCGTCCCTTTTCATCGGGGGAAAAACGGCTATTGTGCATGTAACTTCTAAGTGCGATGGATGCCGCTTCCAATTTGTTTGCCACGGTTCCGTATTTTGTTTCCATGGGGAAGGGCATATCCATATCTTCCGGGAGAGAAAAGAATGCGACGGTGCCGAAAAGATAGGGTGCCCTCGGCACGATGAAATTCTCGTAAAGCTCACACAGCTGTCTGAAAGCTCCGGGGTTTGGAAGGGGTTTTGCAAAATCAAGAGAAGTCCAGTCAGGAAGACTTACGGACTGGACTCTTTGTATCTCACCGTTTGGATAGCTGTATGTTTTTATAGTGCTACTGGGCTGCAGGTCCATATTTTTCCGAAAGGAGCTCTTCTGCCTCTTCCTTTGAGATCTCTTTGTTGTTGTACTTTGACATCACCTGGACGTCTTTGGTCCTGAGCTTGTAGAAAAGGATCAGCACTATGAGGGCAAGGGCAAAACCTGCGGCGGGAAGGAAACAGAAAAGTCCCCAGATGCCGTCTGCTACGCCGGCGGGCTGGATGGCGTTTTCGCCTTCGACAAAGCCCGTAAGAGACAATGTGAAGAGCACTATGGATCCTATGAGGGCGTTTTTGAGCTTTGCTATAAAGCACTGGAGGGAGAAGGTGACTCCCGCGGCTATTGTCCCCGATTTATATGTGCCGTACTCTACGGTATCGGCTATGAGCATGTAAATGATGACCTGCCAGAAGCCAAGGCCCGTGCACTTGAGCATTATCATGGCTATGGCTGCGGCCAAAGATCCGTAGCCTACGAAATATGTGACCACGTCCATGACTATGGCAAATCCAAGGCCGAAGCACAGGACGTTGAATTTGTCCCATTTCTTTGAAAGAGCAGGTACGAGGGCGGAGACTACGATGACCGATACTGCCACTCCCGCCGCAACCAAAGTGGCGGCATTCTCTTGCCCGAGGCATATCCTTCCCATGTATATGGCCATCTTCTGCTCGACGCTGGATATCCCAAGAAGCAGCATGGCAAAAAGGACTATGAGGAGGTATTTATTGCTCTTTAAGTACTTTATCATGTCTTTGAGCTTCGGGTTTTCTTCGGCGTTTGCCGTGGCAGCGCTTCTTTCCTTGACCGTAAAGAGCATGGGTATCATGAGCACAACGGATACCGCTATGAATATGATGCAGGCCGTGAACCATCCGAAGATGGGCCTTATCATGGGTATGAGCACCGTAGAGAGCACTCCTCCCACCATGGACCAGAGCTTGCCTCCCGCTATGATGGAAGTCCTTTCAGTGACGTTGCTGGTCATGACCGTGGTGACTGCAAAGGCAGGGGCATCCAGTATGGTGTACGATATATCGAAGAGTATGTATGCGACAAGGAACCATACGACTTTAGAAGTCTGGGTCATGTCTTTGGGGATGGCGAACATGGCTACGGTGGTGATGCCCACAGCTGCTGTGCCTATCCTGACCCAAGGCATGAATTTCTGCCCGTTCTTGAAGGTGTGCCTGTCCACTATATATCCGAATATGACGTCATTGACAGCATCCCAGAGCTTCGGGATGATAAGTATGGCGGCAGCCGTAGTCGCTGCGATGCCTATGTCCGTCAGGAAGGTTTCGATGTATCCTGCGAAACCCCAGAGAAGGTTCTGTCCCAGGAAAAAGAGACAGTAGCCTATGTATTCTTTTCTTTCTGTTTGGAAACCTATCCTGGATTTTTTACTCATTTTGTGCATCCTCCTTGATGATCTCGTATTTAATGCAAAAGTCTTTCAGCATTTCGAAGTATTCTTCGTGGTGCATGAGAACTGCTTTGACGTGGGGCGTTCCTTCGAACACCTTTATATCTTTCGGCCCTTCCTTTGCTTCATATAGCTTGTAGACGTTGGGCGTAGGTACGAATCTGTCATCTCCTCCGTGTACGAAGAGCATGGGCGCCTTTATCTTCCTTACGCTGTCAATGGGCCTTACGTCGTCTATGGAAAACTCATGGCGGCGGTTAAAGAAGAATATGACCAAAGGGGTAAAGGGGAACCTGGGAAGCTTGGCTTTGTAGTAAAGGCTCGGAGCCACTTCAGTCCGCAGGTCCGTATAGCCTCCGTCTTCGTAGATAAAGGAAAGCCAGGGCAGCTTTTCCGCAGCTATCATGAGAGTAGCTGCTCCCATGGATTCTCCTCCGAGGCCCCAGACAGTGTCTTCCGGGAAAGTCTTTTTGATCTCGTTTGCAAGATACTCAAGGTCCTGCGCCTCATAGTATCCCATGGAGCAGTCAGCTCCTCCGCTTTCACCGTGGGCTCTTTGTTCGTAGATCACGACGTAGAAACCGAGCCTGTGCCAGATCTCTCCGTGGGAGAGCATGGTGTACCTGTTGGCTGTCCTGCCGTGTACCAGTATGATGGCCCTTTTTCTGCCGTCTTCAAACGGCGATGGTCCATCCGGGGGTATCACAACGCCTTTCAGGCAGTAGCCGTTCGGCACGTCCATGGAGAACTCGTTAAAGGTCACCGATTCGTAGACTTTTTTTATGTCGTAGCCGTAGTTCAGCAGGTATTCGAATTCATGGTCCCTGTCCAGCCTTTCCGGAGTGCAGAGTATGCGCTCGCATATGCTCGAGGCTATGACGACTCCTATGATCAGAACCGCTGATATTATGATGATATAGATCATGGTTTTCACATCATCCTTTCACACAGATTATATCACATCAGATACAAAATCTGTTATTATATATCTATCATGAAATACAGCGAGGAAGATATACGAAAAGAATACGACAGGCTCGACCGCATAACGGGAGTGGACACATCTAAGATAGCCATTCGCATCTCGAGCAGAATGACGAGAAAACTGGGAGAGTTCAGGAAAAGCGGGAGTCTGCTTAGGATCAAAAGGGAGATAGCCATATCTTCGAGATGCCTCGATGACGAAGATCTTTTTTACGAGGTCATACGCCACGAATACGCCCACGCCGTAGTGGATCTGAGGCACCCCCTTGAAAGGCACGTCCACGACGAAGTATGGAAGTCCGTATGCAGGCAGATAGGCTGCAGGCCCAAAGCCACCATCAAGCTGGACGAAAAGTACAAGGCGAATTCCCGTCCGTATAAATACGAGATCGTGTGCAAAAAATGCGGGGCGTCGGGCAAGTACAAGACAATGTCAAAGGCAGTGCAATATGCCATTGGAAAAGGCTTTGGAAGGCTCACCTGCAGAAAATGCGGGGGCCACAGTTTTGACGTGTACAGTCTGAAGTGAAAAGCAGAAGTTCTCAAGTAAAAATGATCTTAAACCGTCGCTGCCGTTGGTATCATGCTTTCTTGGCAGCGATTTTTTGAGGCAAAAAGCCCTCATTTGGTGTATAATATAATGTCATGCAAGTGAAGAAATATTTCGAGAAAGGATAAAGGACATGAGATATCCGAAAGCCCTTGAAAAAGGACAGACCATAGGATTTGCAGCTCCGTCTTTCGGGGCGTCCATAGAACCATATAAGTCGCTTTTCAAAGAGGCTTTGTCGAACTTCGAAAAGATGGGATACAAAACTCTCCTCGGGCCCAACTGCTGGAAGGGCGAGGGGGTGGGCATCTCAAGCACTCCGGAAAGCTGCGGAAGTGAGCTCACCGATATGTACACAAGAGATGACTGCGATATACTCATCTCCGTAGGCGGAGGCGAGTGCATGTGCGAGACTATGGATCACGTGGATTTCGAAAAGGTGAATAATGCAGAGCCCAAGTGGTATATGGGATATTCTGACAACACCCATTTCACCTTCCTTCTCAATACCCTATGCGATACGGCGGCCGTATACGGTCCTCACGCATCGGATTTCGGCATGAGGCCCTGGCACAAATCCGTGGGCGATGCCCTCGAAGTGCTTTCGGGAAGAAAGTATGCCGAAAGCTACGACAAGTGGGAGATAAAGCAGCTCAAATCAGCTGACGATCCCTACGTCGGATACAACTGCACCGAAGACAGCTGCATGAAAGCATACGTAGGTAGAGACGCAGTATCAAAACTTGAGCTTTCCGGAAGGCTCACGGGAGGCTGCATAGACGTCCTCTTAGGCCTTGCCGGGACCCGCTTTGACAAAGTCACTGCATTTACCGAAAAATACAAAGAGGACGGCATCATCTGGTTCCTTGAATCCTGCGACCTTACGCCCATGGACCTAAGAAGAGGTCTTTGGCGCCTTAAGAACTGCGGATGGTTCGAAAATGCAGCCGGCTTCATCTTCGGAAGGCCCATGCACTACGGCGAGGATTTTTTCGGAGTCACATTCGAATCTGCGGCTCTTGATATGCTCTCGGGATACGGAGTACCCATCATCTTCGATGCAGACTTCGGACACCTGCCGCCCATGATGCCCATGGTCTCAGGGAGCTTTGCAAACATTCATTACGACGGAAAACTAAAGATAGATTACGAGTTCAGATAGAGGTTAATATGAAAGACTTAAATAAGCAGCTCATACGATTCATAGCATCATGTCCAAGCATGTTCCACACCGCAGACAGTATTGGAAAAATGCTGTCGGAAAACGGCTTTGTACGCCTTGAGGAAGGCAAACGCTGGAGGTTTACGGACGGCAAATACTACGTCAAAAGGAACAATTCCAGCATCATAGCTTTTGAGATCCCGAAGGAGCTCAAAAGCTATCATTACCAGATCTGCGCAAGCCACGGAGATTCTCCCACATACAAGGTTAAAGCCGTGGGAGAACTGCAGGGCCCTGCGGAATACTTAAGGCTCGATGTGGAAGGTTACGGCGGCATGCTGGATGCCACATGGTTCGACAAACCACTGTCCGTTGCGGGAAGGGTACTTGTCAGAGAAGACGGAAAGATCGTGTCAAGGCTCCTTTATATAGACAAAGACATACTCATCATCCCGAGCCTTTGCATTCACATGAACAGGGAAGCAAACAACGGATTCAGCTACAACAAGGCCGCGGATCTTTGCCCGCTCTTTTCAAACGGAGAACTTAAAAAAGGCGACTTTGACAAGATGATAGCAAAGGAACTTAAGGTCAAAGAAGATCAGATCGTGTCAAAAGACCTCTTTCTCGTAAACAGGCAGGAAGGAAAGGTCTGGGGCTATAAAAAAGAGTTCCTCTCAGCGCCTAAACTGGACGATCTTCAGGCCGCTTTTGCATCTTTGATGGGATTCCTTGAAGCGGAGAACAAGGGCTGCATAAACGTCTACGCATGCTTTGACAACGAAGAGGTGGGTTCAGGCACAAAGCAGGGAGCCATGTCGACCTTCCTTAAAGATGTATTGGTGAGGATAAACGAGCTGCTTTGTAAAGGCAATGATGACTTAAGAACGGCCCTTGCAAAGTCCTTCCTCGTAAGTTTTGACAACGCCCATGCGGTGCATCCGAACCACCCCGAAAAAAGCGACAGTGTCAACCAGTGCTTCATGAACAAAGGACTGGTCATAAAAGAAAACGCAGCCCAAAGGTATACGACGGACGCATTCTCCAGGGCGGTGTTCCTGGAAGTGTGCAAAAAAGCCGGAGTTCCCACTCAGGTATTTGCAAACCGCAGCGACATGGCAGGCGGCGGGACCCTCGGCAACATTTCCAACATCCAGGTGAGCCTTCATGCGGTAGATATAGGGATAGCGCAGCTTGCTATGCACTCGTCCTTTGAAACGGCAGGAAGCAAGGATACGGAGTACGCAGCCTTCGCAATGAAACAGTATTATTCCTCTCTCATAGAGATCAGGGATTCCGATAGTATAAGTGTTAAGTAGAGGTCTGGAAATGAAACAAAACAAGATAATGAAAAGAAGTGAAGTCCCGGAAGAGTTCACATGGAACTTAAAGGACCTGTATGAAAGCGATGAAGAGTGGGAGGAAGCTATAGCAGAGCTTGAGACCTATCCCAAGAAGCTTGCCAAGCTTCAGGGAACTTTGGGAAAGAGCGCAGCAAATCTTCTTAAGTACTACAAACTCTCCGACGAGATCTCTGTAAAGATGGAGAACGCATACAGCTATGCGTCCATGAAGGGCGATGAAGACACTGCCAACAGCAAGTATCAGGACTACAGAGGCAAGGCCATGAGCACCTATGTGGCCATTGCCGGAGCCAGCGCCTTTGCAGGACCCGAGATCATGGCGATCCCGGATGAGACTCTCGAAGGGTTCTATGAAGAAAAGAAAGCCCTTCGTAAATACAAGGTAAACATCGACAGAGTAAGAAAAGCAAAGGACCACATCCTAAGCCCCGCAGAAGAGGCCATCATGGCAGCGGTCGCAGAAGTCTCTGCAGCTCCCGAGAACATCAATTCACTTCTTCAGGACGCTGATTTTAAGTGGGACGACGTAGTGGATGCCAAGGGCAGGAAGCACCCCTTGACAAACGGATCATTCACCATGCTTTTGGAAGACCCGGATCAGGATTTCAGAAAGAAGGTCTTCGAGCAGTATTACAAGCAGTTCGAAGCTCATAAAAATACCATAGCAGCAGCCTTTGACGGACATTTCAAGGGTCTTAAGTTCAACGCATTCCAAAGGCACTACGGATCAACCCTTGAGGCGGCTTTGGAAGAAACCGAAGTTCCGGTCGAGGTATATACGAACCTCATCGAAGCCGTACACGGCAATCTCGACAAGATGTACAAGTACGTGGCTCTTCGCAAGAAGATGCTGGGCGTAAAAAAGCTCCACATGTACGACGTTTACGTGCCCATCGTAAAGAACGCAGCAAAGAAGATCAGCTTCGAAGAAGCAAAGAAGACCGTGCTCGAGGCTCTTTCGGTCCTCGGAAAAGACTATACGGACCTTCTTGAAGAAGGCTTTAACAACAGATGGATAGACGTTTATGAGAACGAAGGCAAAAGAGGAGGAGCCTATTCATCCGGAAGCTCCCATCCCCATCCCTACGTACTTCTGAATCACAAGGACAACCTGGACTCCATGTTCACCCTTGCTCATGAGATGGGACATGCGCTCCACAGCTATCATTCCACAAAGAATCAGCCCGTGAACACCGAAGGCTACGTCATATTCGTGGCGGAAGTCGCATCCACCTGCAACGAAGTACTTCTCATGAAATACCTTCTTTCCAAGACCACGGACAAGAAGGAGAGGATGTACCTCATCAACCATTTCCTCGATTCCTTCAAGGGGACCGTATACAGACAGACCATGTTCGCAGAGTTCGAACTCATGATGGGAAGAGCTGCAGAAGCGGGACAGACCCTTACAGCCGACTGGCTCTGTGAGAAGTACTTAGAGCTCAACAAGCTCTACTTCGGACCCAAGATGATCTCAGATCCGCAGATAGCTCTCGAGTGCCTCAGGATACCGCACTTCTTCTACAACTACTACGTGTTCCAGTATGCAACCGGCTATTCTGCTGCAGTTGCCATTGCGAACAGGATACTGGAAGAAGGAGAGCCTGCCGTCAAGGACTACAAGAAGTTCCTTTCCGGCGGATGCTCCACAGATCCCATCTCTCTCCTCAAGATAGCGGGAGTAGACATGGGAAGTCCTGAACCCGTCAATTCGGCTCTTAAGCTTTTCGGCGAGCTTGTAGACGAACTGGAGAAACTTCAGAAATAATTGAAAAAGATCAAAGAGACAATAGTAGTTGAGGGGAAGGACGACAAAAGCGCCGTCCTCAAAGCCGTTGATGCAAACGTACTTTGCACCAGCGGTTTTGGCCTGAACGATACTATCATCTCCGATATACGCGGCGCATACGAAAAAACGGGGATCATCATATTCACAGATCCCGACCACGCCGGCCGCAGTATAAGAGAAACATTGACAAAGCTTTTTCCAAAAGCCAAGCAGGCCTATCTCACAGTATCCCAGAGCCTCAGAAAAGGCGACGTTGGGATAGAGAACGCAAAGCCTGAAGACATCTTGAAGGCTCTCGAAGCGGCAAAGGCTCTTGAGGGCAGCGCAGCTTCCGACATCAGCATGGATGACCTTTTTGCATTAGGCCTTGCAGGTGATGAGGACAGCGCAAAGAAAAGGGAAAAGGCCGGCGAAATCCTCGGCATAGGTTACGGAAACACCAAGGCTTTCTTAAAAAGTCTCAGATTCATGGGCATCTCCAGAAAAAAGCTGGAAGATGCTTTGAAAGAATAAAACGATGCTGAAACTGACAGGCATTTCAAAAACATATAAGACAGGGGATCTTGTTCAGGTAGCTCTCAAAGACGTTGACATATCGTTCAGAGAGAGTGAATTCGTCGCCATCCTGGGACCATCGGGTTCCGGTAAGACGACTCTTCTGAACATCATAGGAGGTCTTGACCGCTATGATGAAGGAGACCTGATCATAAACAACGTATCCACCAAAAAGTACAAGGACCGCGACTGGGACTCCTACAGGAACCATTCGGTCGGTTTTGTGTTTCAATCATACAACCTGATCCCCCATCAGACCATTCTTGCCAACGTTGAAATGGCCCTCACCATAGGAGGCATCACGGGCAAGGAAAGAAGGAGAAGGGCTCTGGAAGCTTTGGATGAGGTTGGCCTTTACGACCAGGCTCACAAAAAGCCAAATCAGCTTTCGGGCGGCCAGATGCAAAGGGTCGCCATTGCAAGAGCACTGGTAAACGACCCTAAAATACTCCTTGCCGATGAGCCCACAGGTGCCCTTGATACTGTAACCAGCGTTCAGGTCATGGACCTTCTCAAAGAAGTCGCAAAGGACAGGCTGGTGGTCATGGTCACCCACAACCCCGAGCTTGCAGATCAATATGCAAACAGGATAGTCAAATTAAGAGACGGGCAGATAACCGACGATTCCAACCCGTACTATCCCGAAAAAGCAGACAAGGCTGTCCACAAGAATCTCGGCAGGGCATCCATGTCTTTCTTCACGTCTCTTGGCCTTAGTTTCAACAACCTCCTTACCAAAAAGGCGAGGACCATACTTACTGCTTTTGCAGGATCCATAGGCATCATAGGCATAGCCCTCATACTTTCCCTTTCCACGGGGTTCCAGAAATACATAGACAAGATGCAGGAAGACACAATGGTCAGTTATCCTCTGTCCATACAGTCGGAGACTGCCAACCTCTTTTCCATAATGCTCTCCATGCAGGGCAATTCTGACAAGGAAGTTCCCGAAGGAAACTTAGAAGAATACCAGATCATTTCCTCCATGCAGAACTCCGTAAGGAAAAACGATCTCAAACACTTCAAAAAATATCTTGAGACCCATCCTTCAGAATATGAGGAGTACGTAAAGACCGTCAGGTATTCCTATTCCGTCGTTCCCCTCATATATACCGTGGACGTCAAGGGCAACCTGGCCCAGATCAACCCCAATGATTCTTTGAGTTCCGTCATGGGCACTTCAGGCTACATGGGCATATCGTCATTCTCCATGAGCATATTCAATGAAGTCTCGGGAGTCGACGCCATGGAAAGCGGCAACATACTCCTTGCGGGAAGGATGCCCGAAAAATACAATGAGCTGGCAGTCATTGTAACAGGCAAAGGCCAGATCTCAGATATTCTGGCATACACTTTAGGACTTAAGGACACGTCAAAACTGAAGCCCCTTTTCCAGAGCATGATGCTGGGAGAAAGGAGCGCTGAGATAGAAGATCCCATCACCGTGACCTATGACGACATATTGGGCCTTGAGCTCAAACTTGTGGATCCCACGGACAAGTACAGGTACAACGAAAAGTATGACATCTACGAGGATATGTCCTCAGATCTTGAGTACATGAAAGCCGTATACGACAGGTCGGAGGACCTGGTGGTGACTGCCGTTCTGTGCTCTGAAAACGGAAACTCTTCATCCGGAGTAATGTATTTCTCGTCGCTGACGGACCACGTCATAGAACTGGCTTCAAAGTCCGAGATACTTAAAAAGCAGATGGAGAAAAAGGATATAGACGTATTCTCAGGCAAGCGTTTCGATGACGACACTCAGAATGCAGCCCTTGATTTCAGCGATATGATCTCCGTGGATGCCAACAAGCTGAGCAGCGCCTTTTCATTCAACATGCCTGCCATGAACATGGGAGGCGGCATGAGCGCCGAGGATTCGGCTGCCATCATTTCAGATACGGCCGAGGAGATATATGACTCCATGGCAGACCCTCAGCAGATAGTGGGAAAGGCAGGGGCTCTGATGGCTATCAACGGTGCCGTCGTACAGTCTTTGGTAGACGAGTACGAAGAGAGCAATCTTTCGGAAACGGATGGGAATGAGTATCTGTCTCTTGATAATATAGGGGCATTCATAGAAAGCATAGATGCAGCAAAATACAAAGACGCAATGTCTAAGGTCGATATGTCTTCGGTCTACGAAAATCTCAGCTTCGATACCGGCGATCTTGATCCGGAAGAAGTAGAGGCTTTCCTTGAGAACGTGGACCTTGGCAGCATGGGCTCTTTGTTCGAGGATTCGGATTTCGAGGAACTCGCAAATGCAGCGTCATCCATGTTCAATGCATATTACGCTCAGGTCACCGAGTCTCCCGAAGTTTCGGAAGGCAGCATAGCATATCAGAAGACAGAGGAAGAGACCGTCTACGGTTCCGAACTTAAGTCAGGAGACCTCATGAACGCAGCACTTTCGGACAGAGACGGAAATCAAGCGCTTTTAAGGGTCGCACCGAACTTCATAAAGAACCTTTCGGTCCTGACCATAACGGGGCAGGTAGGCTCTGCTGTGGGAAGCGTCACAGCGCCTTTGGCAGAGGCCATGTCAGGCCTTTACAGCGCCTTTTCAGGCAACTTCATGACAGTGAACGAGAACATGCTGGCAGAAGCCTTCAAATTCGACTTGTCGGAAGAAGAACTCACAAGGCTCATGAGCACCATGTCTTCCGGTTCTGCCACCAGCTATTCCAACAACCTGCTCAAACTCGGATATCAGGATATGGATGAACCAACAAGCATATCCTTCTATTTCAACGACTTTGCCTCAAAGAACAGCTTCACCGATTTCATGAAAGAATACAACAACAAGGCAAAGGACGAATACAAGATAAGGTATACGGACATAACGGGGATACTTCTCAAGTCTGTGGAAAAGATCATAAACAGCGTATCCTACGTACTCATAGCCTTCGTATCCATATCGCTTGTGGTATCTTCCATCATGATAGGGATCATCACATACATATCGGTCCTTGAAAGGACCAAGGAGATAGGTATCTTAAGAGCCCTCGGAGCTTCAAAGAGGAACATCTCCTCCATATTCAATGCCGAGACCTTCATCATAGGCATACTTTCAGGCCTCATAGGCGTGGGCATAACCTACGTCCTCATAAGGCCCATAAACAAGCTCATATTCAAACTCACGGAAAATGCAGATATCAAAGCGGTGCTGCCGGCAGAAGCCGCAGTGGCTCTTATAGGGGTAGCGACCGTTCTGACCATGATAGGCGGCCTCATACCTTCAAAGTCTGCGTCTAAGAAAGACCCGGTCATAGCACTGAGGACTGAATGATGACATATATCATAATCGCTGTCATAGCGGTACTTGCTGTATTAAGCATAAGAAAAATAGTTAAAAACAGGATGCTTTCCCGCTGCTCAGGATGCAGCGGCGATTGCACGTCCTGCAATATATATAAGGCGGAAAAAAGGTAATGAACTTAAGAGAGCTCAAAACAGGAGAGAGCGCAGTCATTAAAAAGGTAGGCGGAGAAGGTGCTCTTCGCCAGCATTTCCTCGATATGGGAGTCATACCGGGGGCAGAAGTCACAGTTGAAAAATTTGCTCCCATGGGAGACCCGGTGGAGCTGGACATACACGGCTATTCCCTTACTTTAAGGCTTGCCGATGCAGAAAAGATCGAGATAGAAAAGATAGATAAAAGATCCCGTTCCCACGACGACCCCGAGGCCGTCCAGAAGGACGCCCTTCACCCGGGCCTTGGAGAAGGGGGAATATTCCACGATAAAAAGACAGAGAATCCCCTTCCTGAAGGGACTCTGCTTTCCTTTGCACTTGCAGGCAACCAAAACAGCGGCAAGACAACTCTTTTCAATCAGCTCACAGGGTCCAATCAGCACGTTGGCAATTTCCCCGGAGTCACCGTTGACAGAAAAGACGGTCCCATAAGGGGCTACGACAATACGGACGTAGTCGACCTTCCCGGCATATATTCTCTTTCTCCCTATACCAGTGAAGAGATAGTCTCAAGGCAGTATATACTGGACGAAAAGCCCACGGGCATCATCAATATAGTGGACGCATCCAACATAGAGAGGAACCTCTATCTCACCCTTCAGCTCCTGGAGCTTGAGATACCCATGGTCGTTGCCCTCAACATGATGGACGAGGTCACGGCAAACGGTGGCTCGGTGGAGATAAACGCCATGGAGGAGATCTTGGGCGTTCCCGTCATACCCGTTGCTGCCATAAAGAACGAAGGTGTAGACGAGCTCGTAAGGCATGCCCTCCACGTGGCTCAATATCAGGAAAAGCCCAGGGTACTGGACTTTTGCACGGAGGATTCTCCCATACACAGGTGCATACACAGCATCATGACCCTCATAGGAGACCACGCAGAGGCTGCGGGCGTTCCATTAAGGTTTGCCGCAACCAAACTGGTTGAAGGTGACGAGAGGGTGGAAGAGAGCCTCAAACTTACTCAGAACGAGAAGGAAATGATAGAGCACATAGTGCTGCAGCTCGAGGAAGAGAGCGGCCTTGACAGGAGTGCAGCCATAGCTAATATGCGTTTTTCCTTCATCATGGACCTTTGCAAAAAAACGGTCATAAAGCCAAAGGAAAGAAAAGAAAAAGTAAGAAGCGAGAAGATAGACAGGGTGCTCACAGGCAAATACACGGCCATACCTTGCTTTGCTCTCATCATGGGCCTTGTGTTCTGGCTCACCTTTGACGTCATAGGCGCAGCAGGGCAGGACCTTCTCGAAAAGCTCATAAATAAACTCGGCGCCTCAGCAGACGCTTTCATGACGGCTCATCATGTGTCTGAAGCTGTCCACAGCCTTGTGATGGACGGCATCTTTGCAGGAGTCGGAAGCGTCCTTTCTTTCATTCCTGTCATAGTCGTGCTTTTCTTCTTCCTGTCCATGCTGGAAGACTCCGGGTATATGGCGAGGATAGCCTTCGTCATGGACAAGACCCTAAGAAGAGTAGGTCTTTCGGGACGAAGCATAGTTCCCATGCTCATCGGTTTCGGATGCTCGGTGCCTGCGGTCATGTCCGGCAGGACTCTCCCTTCAGACAGGGACAGAAAACTTACAGCTCTCATGATACCTTTCATGAGCTGCTCGGCAAAGATCCCCATCTACGCTTTCTTTGTCAACTCTTTCTTTAAAGAACATAAAGGGCTCATAATGGTAGGCCTTTATCTCCTCTCCATAGCGGTGGGCAT
>JAFZSM010000043.1 GCA_017619385.1 Bacillota bacterium | reverse complement strand
GTCCCAACAGGAGATTCGGGATCCCCGAAAGCGATGACTGCACTGTATTCGATCTGGAAAGCTCATACAGGATAGATCCAAAGGATTTCATCTCGATGGGAAAAAGCACTCCCTTCAAGGATTGGGAAGTATACGGAAAATGCATGCTCACAGTCTGCGGAGGAAAGACTGCATATATAGATAAAGATCTTAAGGAGGAAGAATGGAACAGGTTCTGCTGAAAGTTATCGAAAACAAAGCTTTAGCGCCGACTGTTTTTCGAATGAAGCTTGAGGGCTCCACGAAAGCCATAACAGCCCCCGGCCAGTTCGTGAACATCAAACTGGACGGCCTTTACTTAAGGCGGCCCATCTCGGTGTGCGACCTTGAAAAAAACGTGCTCACCATAATATACAAGGTGGTTGGAGAAGGCACGGAGCAAATGTCAAAGATGAAAGCCGGAGCCGTTTTGGATGTGCTGACAGGCCTCGGCAACGGCTACGACACTGCCCTCTCGGGAGACAGGCCATTGCTCCTTGGCGGAGGCGTAGGAGTGCCTCCCCTTTATCTCCTCGCTAAGAAGCTCCTCCCTGAAGGCAAAAAGGTCACGGCTGTTCTTGGATTCAATACAAAAGACGAAGTATTTTATGAAAATGAATTCAAAGCCCTGGGAGCCGTCACTATAATTACCACAGCCGACGGAAGCTACGGAAAAAGAGGTTTCGTCACCGATGCGCTTGACGGTATCGGCTATACCCACTTTTATACCTGCGGACCTGAACCGATGCTGAAAGCGGTATATAGGGCGACGAAGACTTCAGGCCAGTTCAGTTTCGAGAGAAGGATGGGCTGCGGATTCGGAGCATGTATGGGCTGCTCCTGCAAAACTATAACCGGATACAAGCGGATATGTAAAGAAGGCCCCGTGCTTATGAAGGAGGAGATATTATGGGAAGACTGAATGTGGACCTTTGCGGTATAGAACTGGATAACCCTGTGATCCCCTCATCCGGCACTTTCGGATACGGACATGAATTTGCAAAAATATACGATATAAACTGCCTGGGCACCTTCTCGTTCAAAGGGACCACAAAAGAGGAAAGATTCGGAAATCCTACGCCCAGAGTTGCAGAATCCCCTTCCGGCTGCGTCAATGCCGTAGGACTGCAAAACCCCGGTGTAGATAAAGTCATAAACGAAGAGCTTCCCAAACTCAAGGAGTGCTTCCATAAACCTGTAATAGCCAACGTCAGCGGTTTTTCGCTGGACGAATATGTATATGTCTGCGAAAGGCTCGATAAGGAAGATCAGGTCGGATGGCTGGAAGTTAACATCAGCTGCCCCAACGTACACGGCGGAGGTATGAGCTTCGGGACGGATCCCAAAGCGGCTGCTCTCGTTACAAAGGCCGTGAAGGGAGTGACGACTAAACCGGTCATAATGAAGCTCTCTCCTAATGTGACTGACATCACTGAAATAGCGAAAGCATGTGAAGATTCCGGCGCAGACGGAGTCAGTCTTATCAATACCATCATGGCTATGAGGATAGATATAAAGAGCAGAAGACCGGTCCTTGGGAACGTTACGGGAGGCCTTTCTGGAAAGGCTGTGTTCCCCGTTGCGCTGAGAATGGTCTACCAGACCGCAAAAGCTGTAAAAATACCTGTTGTAGGCCTCGGTGGAGTGTCATCCGCAGAGGACGTCATAGAGATGATGATGGCAGGCGCTTCGGCAGTTCAAGTAGGAGCAGCAAACCTCATCGACCCCTTCGTCTGCAAAAACATCATAGAAGACCTGCCTGAACTGATGGACAGGCTGGGGATCAAAAATATCAAGGACATAATAGGAGCGGCATTATGAAAAGAGACGTTATAGTTGCATGTGATTTTTCAAGTATGGAAGAGACTCTTTCCTTCCTGGACAGATTCGAGGAAGAAAAACCCTTCGTGAAGATAGGCATGGAGCTCTTCTACTCAGAAGGACCTGAAATAGTAAGGCAGATCAAAAACCGCGGACACAGGATATTCTTAGATCTAAAGCTCCACGATATCCCGAATACCGTACAAAAAGCTATGAAAGCCTTATCAGGACTCGATGTGGATATATGCAATCTCCACGCAGGAGGCGGCATTGAGATGATGAAAGCAGCTGTCAAAGGCCTTACACGTGAAGACGGCACTAGGCCCCTTCTCATAGCCGTGACCATGCTCACATCCATCGACCAGGAAATGATGGAAAAGGAACTTAAGATCAAGGGAGAACTTCCCGAAATAGTAATGGAATATGCAAAGAACGCAAAGGAAGCAGGCCTTGACGGAGTTGTCTGCTCACCTCTGGAGGCAGCCAAGGTCCACGAAGTATGCGGAGATTCCTTCCTAACCGTTACCCCGGGCATAAGGTTCGCTGACGACGCCAAGGGGGATCAGCAGAGGGTCACGACTCCTGCAAAGGCAAAGGAGATAGGATCTGACTTCATAGTGGTGGGACGGTCCATCACGGCTGCAGCGGATCCGGTGGCGGCTTACCGCAGATGCGTCAGCGAATTCTGCTGATAGATATACGTTAAATAAGTCAGCAGCGGACACTATCTGTTCAAAGCCCCTCAGGGCTTTCAGCCTTAAGCCTTTCTTTAGACTTGCTCCTGCTCTTACGGGCTGCCGCCCTATCGCAGGCAAGTCTTAGAAGAAAGTCTACGGCTGCCCTTCGAAGCGCTTTTCACAATAGTGCCACACAGCTGCCTTCTACATAAACAACAAATAGTGCAAAGGAGAATCCTCAATGAAAGAACTGATCGCAAAAGACCTCTTATCCATAGAAGCCGTCTTCCTAAGCCCCGACAAACCATTTACCTGGGCCAGCGGCATCAAAAGCCCCATCTACTGTGACAACAGACTCACCCTCACCGCACCGAAGGTAAGAAACGACATCGAAAACGGACTGGTATCGCTCATCAAGGAGTATTATCCTGACGCAGAAGTCCTGATGGGAACGTCAACTGCAGGCATAGCCCATGCCGCTATCTCGGCTCACATCATGGGACTTCCCATGGGATACGTAAGAAGCGGTGCAAAGGATCACGGCAGACAGAACCAGATCGAAGGAAGACTTGAAAAGGGACAAAAAGTCGTAGTAGTTGAGGATCTGATCTCCACCGCCGGTTCCGTCATCGAAGTGGTGAACGTCCTGAGGGAAGCAGGAGCTGAAGTCCTGGGCATCGTGAGCATCTTCACCTACGGAATGAAGAAAGGCCTTGACAGACTGGCGGAAGCAAATGCAACGAATCATTCTCTTACGGACTTCGACGTCATAGTCGATGTAGCTGTGAAAGAGGGATATATAAAGGCTGAAGATAAGGAAAGGCTCATAGCTTTCAGAAACGATCCGTCTGACGAAAGCTGGATCAAGGGGGAATAAGATGAGAAATCTACTGGACATCATGGACCTGTCCGAAGAGGAGCTGTATGGTCTTATCAACACCGCCCTTGACATATCCAAGGATCCTGACAAATATGCAGAGCTTTGCAAAAGAAAGAAACTGGCAACCCTGTTCTTTGAACCGTCCACCAGAACGAGGCTGAGCTTTGAAGCAGCCATGTACGAACTGGGAGGAAACGTCATAGGATTCTCCGAAGCGAGTTCCAGCTCGGTATCAAAGGGCGAAAGCGTAGCTGATACGGTCAAAGTCATCAGCAATTATGCGGATATCATAGCCATGAGACACCCAAAAGACGGAGCAGCCCTGGTCGCAGCGAGGAACGCGCGCATACCGGTGATCAACGCAGGCGACGGCGGTCATCATCATCCGACCCAGACCCTTGCCGACCTTCTTACCATATACAAAGAAAAAGGCAGTTTCGAAGATCTGACCATAGGTATGTGCGGGGATCTCAAATACGGCAGGACCGTGCACTCCCTGGTATATGCCATGTCAAGATATAAAGGGGTCAAGTTCATCTTCATATCACCGGAGGAGCTTCGTTTCCCCCGCTATATCATAGACGACGTACTGGACAAAAAAGGCATACCCTACAGCGAGACAAAAGACTTGGAAGAAGCGATTCCAAAACTGGACATATTGTACATGACGCGTATACAAAGAGAGCGCTTCGAAGACCTTGACGAATACGAAAGGCTAAAAGACAGCTACGTCCTGACTCCCGAAAAAATGGTCTCGGCAAAAAATGATATGGCCGTACTCCACCCCCTTCCGAGGGTCAACGAGATATCGGTGGCGGTGGACGATGACCCGAGGGCCAAGTATTTCGAACAGACCCTCAACGGCAAATATATGCGCATGGCTCTCATACTCAAACTTCTGGGTCTTGACAGCAAAAAAGAAGAAGCCAAGGAAAGTGTTAAGACCTTTTTCATCGATGGTCTTAAGTGCCCCAATAACAGATGCATAAGCAAGACTGAACAGGAACTCAAACAGGAATTCTATGCCGTAGATGAAAGCAAAGGCATATACCGCTGCATCTACTGCGATACCGAGGTCAGAAAATGAAAAGAACAGATATCAAAAAGATAATGATAATAGGCTCAGGCCCCATAGTCATAGGTCAGGCCGCAGAATTCGACTACGCAGGTACACAGGCCTGCCTGGCTCTCAAAGAAGAGGGATATCAGGTCATACTGGTCAATTCCAATCCGGCCACCATCATGACCGACACGTCCATAGCTGACAAGGTATATATGGAGCCTCTCACCCTCGAATATGTAGCAAAGATAATCAGATATGAGAGGCCCGACGCCATTCTTCCCGGAATAGGCGGACAGACTGGACTCAACCTGGCCATGCAGCTTAAAAGAAAGGGAGTACTTGAAGAATGCGGAGTGGAACTGCTCGGAACCAGTTCCGACAGCATAGAAAAAGCCGAAGACAGAGAGCTCTTTAAGGAGATGTGCATCTCCATAGGAGAACCGGTCATCCCTTCCGAAATAACCTATAGCATAGAAGAAGCTAAAAAAGCCGCTGAAAACATCGGATACCCGGTGGTACTGCGCCCTGCTTTCACCTTAGGAGGAACAGGCGGAGGATTCGCAAATAACGAAAAGGAACTGGAGGATATAGGGAAGAACGCATTCGCCCTATCCCCTGTACATCAGGTGCTCATCGAAAAGAGCGTCAAAGGATACAAAGAGATCGAGTTCGAGGTGATGAGGGATTCGACGGACAGAGCCATCACCATATGCGGGATGGAGAATGTGGACCCCGTCGGGGTACACACCGGAGACTCCATAGTAGTAGCCCCCATACTCTCTCTTTCTGACAAGGATCTTAAGATGCTAAATGACAGCGCCATCAAGATCATCAGAGAGCTCAAGATCTCCGGAGGATGCAACGTACAGTTTGCTCTTGACCCAGTGTCCAGTGAATATTATCTCATCGAGGTCAATCCGAGAGTGTCCCGCTCCTCTGCCCTGGCATCGAAAGCATCGGGATATCCCATAGCAAGAGTCACGGCAAAAATAGCCGTAGGTATGTCCCTTGACGAGATACCGGTAGCAGGAGGCCTGGCCTCAACGGAGCCTTCCCTTGACTATCTCGTAGCCAAGTTCCCCCGCTTCCCCTTCGATAAGTTCACCACTGTGCCAAACGTCCTTGGTACACAGATGAAGGCGACAGGAGAAGTAATGGGCATAGGATCCACGCTGGAAGAGTGCATGCTCAAGTCAGTAAGATCTCTTGAGATAGGAGCTTATCATTTCCATATAGGCAAATTCGACGGATGGTCCGAAGATGAGCTGCTGTCATACATCGCAGAATTCCACGACGACAACGTGTTTGCCATATTCGAGCTCCTCAGAAAAGGAGTGAGCGTAGAAAAACTCCACGAAGTCTCCATGATCACGGAACTCTTCCTTGAGTCTTTCAAAAAGATAGTGGATTACGAAAAGAAACTTTCAAAAGCCCATGACATCGATACTTTAAGAGAAGCAAAGAAGATGGGCTTTTCGGACAGATATATAGCAAAAGCATGGGGAGTACAAGAACTTGAAGTATACATGATGAGAAAAGGAAGCGGCATAGTACCCTCTTTCCGCATGGTAGATACTCTCCATACAGGCAAATACATAGCGTACCTCTACTCTTCTTACAGCGGAGAGAACCAATCAAGACTCGGAGGCAAAAAGAAGATCATAGTCCTCGGCGCCGGTCCCATACGCATAGGACAAGGCGTTGAGTTCGACTATTCCACCGTTCACGCCGTACAGACCATACGCCGTGCAGGATACGAGGCTATAATCATCAATAACAACCCCGAGACCGTATCCACAGACTATACGACTTCCGATAAACTGTATTTCGATCCGCTGACACCGGAAGACGTCATGGCCATAATCGACTATGAACAGCCGGACGGCGTCATAGTGACTCTGGGAGGCCAGACGGCCATCAACCTGGCTCAGCCTCTTGCAGACAGGGGAGTCAAACTCATAGGTACTGACTGCGAAGCCATAGACCGAGCCGAAAACAGAGAAAGCTTTGAAAAGATACTTGAAGAACTCAATATACCGCAGCCCCAGGGTAGAGCTGTCACGACCATAGAAGACGGTCTCAAAGCCGCAAACGAAGTGGGATACCCCGTCCTCGTAAGGCCCAGTTTCGTCCTCGGCGGAAGAGCTATGGAGATAGTTGCAAACGATGAGATGCTGAAGCACTACCTCAAAAATGCAGTAGAGATAGACGCAGACAAGCCGGTCCTTGTAGACCACTATATCCAGGGCAAGGAAGTGGAAGTCGACGCCATATGTGACGGATACGACGTATTCGTTCCGGGCATAATGGAACTGGTAGAGCGTACCGGTGTCCATTCCGGAGACTCCATCAGCGTATATCCTGCCTACTCCATCTCCGACAAGGTAAAAGGCACCATTCTGCAATATGCGAAGAAACTGGGACTGGGCATAGGTATCAAAGGCCTATTCAACATACAGTTCATAGTTGACAGCAAGGATGACGTTTACATCATCGAAGTCAACCCACGCTCGTCGAGAACAGTTCCCTTCCTTTCCAAATCAACAGGATATTCCCTTGCAGATATAGCGACGGAAGTGATACTAGGAAAAACACTCAAAGAACAAGGCATATTCGGCATATACCCCGACGAGAAAAAGCGCAACTACGTGAAGGTACCCGTGTTCTCCTCAAACAAGATCAAAGGTCTCGACGTATATCTCTCACCGGAGATGAAGTCCACAGGCGAAGCCATAGGCTACGACACTTCTCTACCGAGAGCTCTTTACAAGGCCCTTCAGGCTTCGGGAATGAAGCTCCAGAACTACGGCACCGTCGTCGTTACCTTAGCAGATGAAGACAAGGAAGAAGCCCTGCCCATAGTGAGAAGCTTCTACAACATGGGATTCAACATAGCGGCTACCGCAGGGACGGCGGCCTTCCTCAAAAACAACGGCATACGCACACACAAGCTGGGCAAGATCTCCGAAGGAAGCAATGAGATCCTCGACTTCATAAGGTCCGGGTTTGTCAGCTATGTCATCAACACAAGATCGATGACCTCCGGCATCCACTTCGTCGACGGAGCGGAGATAAGGCGCTGTGCAAATGAAAACGGAGTGACCATATTCACATCCCTCGATACGGTAAGGATAGTTACAGAGGTCCTTGAAGAAATGACGATCTCAGTATCCACCATAGATGCAGAATAGCAGTATCTGTGGTATTATCACATGCGATAACTCAAGAAACAAAAAAAGCGGAGGTCCGATATGAAACCAAAAAAAGATGACCATGAGTTTATCGACTATGCTTCTCTCATATTCGGGATAGCTGTACTCATTTTAGCCGGTTCGGTAGTTCTTGCCATAATGGGCCATGAAAAGCTTTACGTCAATATCATGATAGGTGTTGGTGTGCTTTTCATTGTCGGAGGCTTCATAGTAGGCATCATTCCCGGTGCCGTAACAGCAGGCATAGTCTTCGTTATAATCGTCGTGCTGATCGACTTGCTCCCGAGAATTGCTGCCGTGCTGCTGTTCGTTTTAGGAATAGCTTTGATCGTTGCATGGTTTCAGGAGTACTTTGACTTCGGCTCCCCGAAATAATCCCTGGCTTCACAAAAAACCATAAAAAAGAAAAAACACAGTCCGCGCATATCGTGTGGACTGTGTTATTTATTACTATCAAATACTAGAGTGTCACAAGGAATAAAACGGTACCGGCTACAGCCTGCTTCCTTCCCGCCATATTGTCTTCGGGAATCGGAGAAGGCAGCTCTTTTGCCAGAGTTTCAAGATCCTGTTCAAAATTTTCAAACTTGATAAGCATTTTCTTTACCTCCCCTTATACTCTGTTGTTGTAATCTCTGAGCCAATTGCAGACTGCAAGCAGATTCTGTCTGTTGGCATCATACGGATAAGATACCATTCTGTTTTCACTGAATACATATCCGCCGTCTACTGAGAAATCCTTCACCAGTTTTTCCGTGATGGAAACGCATTCTTCCGGTGTGCCGTATCCGAGCACGTGTGTATCCATACCGCCGATGATACCCGCCTTCGGGCAAAGCTGACGGATCTCATAGGGATCGTCTGAATCCAGATGGAGGAAGAGCATTCCCTTCCTGTAATCGTTGATCCTGTCAAGAAGGATCTTTGCAGAACCTTCGGAGAAGAGTCTCATGGAGATTCCGGGGTGTTCTTCGAGGATGTCATAGTTGACCTTGATGTACGGCCAGTAGAACTCTTCGAACTGCTTGGGATTCATGACTGTATGGCACAGATATACGTTGTCTCCGTCAAAGAGACCGGTCTGCGTATGCTGATTGTCGATCTTGCTCCAAGCTGCCTTGACGCCTTCGATAGCTGCAGGCGGAAGGATAGCATCCATCATTGCATGAAGCTCGGATTTATGTCTTCTCATATCCAGGGAGAAGTTCCTGATCCCTCTGTAGTGTGAGAAGATGGTCTCTGCCGGGCACATTACCATGGGTCCTTTGTAGTCCATGCAGATTGGCATTCCGTGCTGCTCCATCATTTCCTTGGGAAGTCTCTGGCAGTAAGCAATGAAAGCTCCGAATTCCTGCTGAAGAGCCGTGAAGAACTCTGCTCCCACACCTTCTGCAAGCTTGGGATATTTCCTGGGTATGATCTTTTCCCACTGGAATTTCTGGGGGTTAGCCGCGAATTCCATCATTTCGTCATCATTGACCGTGGGGAAATCCTTGACCTGAATAGACCATGCATCGTCATCTACTTTGTATACGGATGAGCCGGCAAGTTCGGTGATCCTCCACTGGTTACGGTTGCTGTACTCTATGAATGTGTCGAATCCGTATCTGTCCTCGAATTCATGAGTCAGCTTTGCCATCAGATCATAGTCCATCATTGCTTCTGAAAGCTTGCACTTGAGATCTGAATCATAGACTTTCCAAGTCACGAAGAAGGAAAGATTCGGTACATACTTCTGATCGGGATGGAAGCTCATTGCATCCTGGAAGTACATGCGTCTTCTTTGCAGTAATGCATCTCTTTCTTGTTCGTTCATTTAATAGATCCTTTCTGATTGTAGGCCGTTATGCCTCTTGTTTGATTAATAACTACTGTGCATATAATATAACACAACAAATGTCCAATTTCCACCTTAAAAACTACAAAAGACCTGCTTCTTTTTGTAAGAAACAGGTCTTAAACGTTTACTTTATAGCTTTTGTGTCGATCTCTTCTTTTACGAGCTTGATGAACTCTTCCAGCTTCATGGCGCCCATGTCTCCTTCCGTTCTGTGACGCGGAGAAATGGTCTCGTTTTCGATATCCTTATCGCCTACGACTACCATATAGGGGATCTTCTGAAGCTGAGCTTCTCTGATCTTCTTTCCGATCTTTTCATTCCTACCGTCGATCTCGGATCTGAAACCGTAAAAATCAAAATGTTCCTTTATGGACTGGGCATATTCAAGAGCTCTGTCAGTTACGGGCAGGATCTCGATCTGCGTAGGAGCCAGCCAGCACGGGAAAGTGCCTGCGAAGTGCTCTGTTATGATACCGAAAAATCTCTCTATGGAGCCGTATACAACGCGGTGTATCATTACCGGCGTCTGTCTCTCGCTGTTGGAGTCGATATATTCAAGATCGAATCTTCCGGGCAGCTGATAATCGAGCTGTATGGTGCCGCATTGCCATACTCTTCCCAGGCAGTCCGTCACGTGGAAGTCCAGCTTGGGACCGTAGAAGGCTCCGTCTCCCGGATTGATCTCATAGGACTTGCCTATGGACGTGATAGCATCAGCGAGAGCATTCTCTGCAGCTTCCCAGTCTCCTCTCGTGCCTATATGGTCTTCGGGCATGGTGGAAAGAACGATCTTGTAAGGAAGACCGAATACACCATAGATCTCGTCTATGAGTTTTGTGATCCTTACTACTTCGCCCTGGATCTGATCTTTTGCAAGTAAAATATGAGCATCGTCCTGAGTGAATGCTCTTACACGGAACATACCGTGCAGAGTGCCGCTCATCTCATGTCTGTGGACATTGCCCAGTTCGCCGTAGCGAAGAGGCAGGTCTTTATATGAATGGGGCTCCAGATCGTATACCAAAACTGCTCCGGGGCAGTTCATCGGTTTGATGGCATAGTCTTCATCTTCGATGACTGTCGTATACATGTTCTCTTTGTAGTGGTCCCAGTGTCCCGACGTTTCCCACAGAGACCTTCTCATGATCTGCGGAGTCTGCACTTCCACATAACCCCACTTTTTATGGACTTCTCTCCAGTAGTTGATGAGTTCGTTCCTGACTATCATTCCGTTAGGCAGATAGAACGGGAATCCCGGTGCTTCGTCTCTGAACGCAAAGAGCCCAAGGTCTCTTCCGAGTTTTCTGTGATCGCGGCGTTTTGCCTCTTCTATCCTCTCGAGATATGCGTCGAGTTCTTCCTTTTTGGGGAATGCGATGCCGTAGATCCTCTGGAGCGTTTCTCTGTTTGAATCGCCTCTCCAGTACGCTGCATTGCAGGTAAGAAGCTTGAATGCATTTGCCTTTACCCTCCCTGTGCTGTCCAGATGCGGACCTGCGCAAAGGTCTGTGAATTCTCCCTGCCTGTAGAAAGAAATAGCTTCTCCTTCAGGAAGATCGTTTATGAGTTCGATCTTGAAAGGCTCTTCTTTTTCTTCCATGAACTTGAGAGCTTCATCTCGTGGGAGTTCAAAACGCTCGATAGCAAGCTTTTCCTTGCATATTTTGCGCATCTCTTCTTCGATCTTTTCCATGTGCTCCGGGGTGAATGCAAACGGCGCCAGCATATCATAATACCAGCCTTCTGCAATGGACGGGCCTATGGCAAGTTTGACTTCAGGCCAAAGTCTCTTGACTGCCTGAGCCATGATGTGTGAGCAAGTATGCCAATACGTCTGGCGGTACTCCTCGTTTTCAAATGTGTACTTGTTTTCTTCTGACATTTGTTTTTTCTCCTCTTACGTAAAGGTTTTTAGTTTAACTTGATTATTATACTACTCAAATGCCATTATTACAAACAATTACTCCCACACGTACTCTGAAATTCGTTTCATGCTGCCTATATTTATGAAAGGCAGCCTGAACCAGTCGTCTTTCTGAAGGACAAGGCACAGCTCAAAGCCTCTGCCGTCATCCGTCACACTGCTGCTTTCGATGGATACAGTGCCGTAGGGAAATATCCCCGAACTTGAAAGCATCTCAAGGGCCGCTTCATCAGCTTTATCCTTGTCTATCCTTTCTCTTTTCTCATCTATGGTCAGAGCTCCTGCCTCCGCGCAATCCTCTGCAAGCATCTTAAGAAGCCTCTGGTCCTGCATGTAAATGTCAAGATCGCAAATATATGAAAGATACATCGAAAAGACAATAAGCAGAGCCAAAAAGACTATGAATACTTTCATCTCAGTCCCCTATATACTCGCTGGGAGCTGATGATTCTATCCTGTATCCGTAGCTGCTACTGTCCTTTATGCCAAGGTATTTCTTCCCTGCATTGACTTCGCCCATGGGCGCTACCACCTTATACTTTATGATCCCCCTGCTTCCGTCCGTTTCCACCCTTTTGACTGAATGGATCTCCGGAGCTTCTATGATAATGTCAGCGGGATCTGCACCCAAGGCATCTGCCAGCTCTTCTCTTAGCTTTTCTGTATCAAAGCCTCCTTCTTGCTTTGCTTCCTCTTTTGCTGCATAGACTATATCGGTGATAAGAGCTATCTTTTTGCTGTTTTGCTGTTCAAGTGAAAACTGAGCAAGAAACAGAAGCATTATGGGAAGGACCGCAAGAAGCACGATGAACTGCTTCATCTCTCGTCCACCATTATCACATACTGCCTTCTGGCGGGCTCTTCTTCCCATACTTTCTTAAGCGTGGATTTTATGCTGTTTTCATCTCCTGATATGAGATTAAAAATGAACAATCCGAGTATGATGGTAGCCAGCAGTATTATCATGTCCTTCATACCTTAATGACCTCTTCAACGGAAAATATGTTGGTTATCTCCTCCACTGCCTTGTCCTTTATGCTTTCAGCAGTGGACCTGAGGCTCAATATGAGACCTGCGATTATGACTCCCAGTATTATGGTCGCTACAAGTACTATAAAATCCTTCATATCCCTTTTTGTACAGCAAGCTGTACCCTCCTTTCAAATATTTACATATTTTAACATTACTATATAATGGTAACATTTTCCAGTAGTTATTTCAATAGGAGCAATCAAAAAACCGCCGAAGCGGTTTTTTGTATATCGAAAGCTCTGTCAGCCTATCTTATGCGCTTTATTGTATATCCTCCAACCCAGTTTTGAAATGATATAGGTGGCCAGGAACATGACGAAACCGGACACAGGGATCAGGTACATCCTTCCTCCGAAAGAGAAGTGATAGAAGTCTCTCCAGCCCCCTCTTTCCGGTCCAAGAATGACCATGACCAGGTAAAGCATGGCGTAGATGAATACGGGGATCACCCCGAGCCAAACCTTCTTCTTTTCAAAAACGTCCGTTCTTTCAAGGCAGAAAGTCACAATGACGGACAATACAGGGGTAATG
>JAFZSM010000042.1 GCA_017619385.1 Bacillota bacterium | reverse complement strand
TCTACTACCTCGAGCCTTCCTTCAACGTCGAATCCCAGGTGCTTGTTGTTCTCAAAATACTCGAGCAGGGTCTGCACGTCGCTGGTAGTGAGGATGAAGGGCTTGCCGTTCGCTTCGACTTCCTCGTACGAGACGTTGAAGAACTCGGGCAGGTTGTTGTAGTGGAACTCCTGAATGCCCACAGTGTAGATCTTATCGTCTTCTATATCCTCTCCGTTGAGCTTGCACTCGAGGAGCTTGTGCTGGGACTTGGAGTACACGACGTGCATGCCCCTGGAGAGCTGATAAAACTCCGTATGATCCCCAAGCCATGCTTCGTCTCTGTATATGAAGAGCAGCATCCTTTTGAGCTGCGCTCCCGTTACTTTCAATCCGTAGGATTTTCCGTCATAAGGATAGCACTCGGTGAAATCCTGGAAAGTGACTATGGGGCCCATATGCGTCTTTCTGACGGAGCCGGAACCCATGAAGAACAGATCCACCGAGAGGGAATCATGCATGGCATCCGCAAAGACGCCGCCGAGCTCCGTCTGCATCCATCTGTCGGGGTGATGGAGCTCGTAGTCGAAATTCGCAACGACCTTTGAGTACTTAAGATCGGTCTTCTCTTTGATGGAAGTGACCAGCTCCTCCATCCTCTCGTCTCTCGGGCAGTGTTTTGCATCGATGGGAACTGCCTGCCAGGTATATGAAGAGATACAGTTGTTGTCCGTGTCTACGACTATGTCGAACCTTCCTATCTGGTCGGTACCAGTTCCGGCCTGGACGATGGGGATGCCGTTCACTACGGCAGGTTCGTCGATGAAGGTGTGTGAATGTCCACCTATAATGATATCTACTCCCCAGTCGGGATCCAGCATAGCAGCCAGTTTTTTGTCCTCTTCAAATCCTATGTGGGTAAGAAGAACTGTGAAGTCTATGTCCATGGCGTTGTACGCATTGCAGATCTTACCGACCTCTTCAGCGGCTTCCTGTATGCCTATGAATGAACCGATCAGGTTCTCACCCTTCGTCTGGGAGATGACTTCTTCAGTGATGATACCTATGAACAGTATCTTCATGCCGTCGATCTCCATGATGTAATGGGAATTGAACAGTCTTGTATCAAGTCCCTTTATATACAGATTCGCATTGATGATGGGGAAAGTGGCCAGCTTTTCAAGGAAAAGCAGGTGGGCTACGCCGTAATCCGTCTCGTGATTTCCGAGGGTCACCACGTCGGGAGCAAGAAGGTTTGCTATCTGTATCGTCGAAACTCCCTGGAACTCGCTGTCTATGACCGAGCCTCTGAACATGTCGCCTGCGACGGCGTAGATCACGTTGGGATCTTCGTTGCGGCATTTTGTAAGATAGCCTGACAACATGGATACGCCGCCCACGAGATTCTCATCCACATTCTCGGCGAGAAAATCTCCGTGCATATCGTTAGAGTGAAGTAGCGTCAGTTTTTTGAATCTGTTTTCGCTCATTGATGATCCTCCTTATATTGAACCTATGTTATGTTTTGAAAATACCACTTTCATTATATCTTAAAGCATATGAAATATCACTATATATTAGTCCGGAGCACAAAAAAGCCGGCGGCCCAAAAGGCGCGCCGGCATTGCAAGAGGCATTGCCGCTATTTGTACAGTTCATCGTAATCCTTTTTGTCCATGCTTTTCATGACTGCAAGAAGCGCTATCTCCGTAACGCCGAGGGTAAGTACCACTATCCAGGCCGTCAGAGATCCTTTCGCATCATATATGCTGCCCACCAGGTTCCGAAGGAGCGCCGCTCCCATGGAAACGGAAACGCCCATGATGGCCATTATGCGGCCTCTGTGCGACGAAGGTATCCTTCTGGTAAGGAAGGGGGATGACGCCAGGGTATTGAATATCTCTCCTAAGGTGAATACGAATATGGACAGATAGCACATGAAGATGTTCTTCATGAATATCATGAATATGGCATAGCCAAGAAGTATGAGTCCTTCTCCTGCCACCATCTTGTTCGTATCTCTCATCTTCCTGAACCATTTGGTGATGAGCGCCGTGAATATGACCACTTCTATGCAGTTGAGGCTTGTCATGGTCCCGTAAAGAACGGAGCCGCTGTCTCCATGAACGAAGCCCATATCAAGGGGCATGAGGTAGTTCCACATGTCGTAGACCACATTGGCGAAAACGCAGGCGATTATGTATATGAGTATGACTCTGTGTTCAAGTATGTACTTTACGGAAGATGTGCCGAACTCGATCTCCTGTTCGTATATGCCCGATGCGCTCTCATCGGTCTCCTTGTGGGTGTCTTTGATCAGGAAAGCAATAAGGACCGTGCTTATGGCTATGGATATGCCGTTGATGAGAAAAGCGAGGTTCAAATGCTCATTGAATAGGAAACCCGCTATGCTCGGTGAAAGCACAAGGCCGAGGTTCGCTCCGAGGTAGCTCAAGGAGTATGCCCTCTCCCTGTCAGCTCCCGACGTGAAGTCTGCGACCAAAGCGTCGTAGCTGGGCCACTCTATGGTCTGGAAGAGCGACGCCGCAGCGAAAACAACTATTGCGCGGAAGTTGATCTCCACAAGGCTGCAATAGATGTAGCTGGCTATGGATACTACATCGCATATGACTATGATATTTTTTTTGCTGTATTTGTCGGCCAGTTTGCCGCCTATGAGGTTCATGGGCAGAGCCACTATGCTGAAAATAAGCATGTAGGTGGCTATGGTGCCGGCTGAAAGACCCAGCTTTTTACTGAGTATCAAAGTAAACATGGGCCAGATCATCGAGCCCATGTTTGTCATCATCCTGCCTATGAACAGTATATACAGTTCTCTGCGGAGTCCTTTGTACTCCGATAGTAAATTGGAAAACATAAGATCTTAACGCGCATCATCGCGCGTGCTTTTTGTTTCAGAAGACGAAGTTTCCCTTTCTGAATACCGGGACGACAGTCCCGTCTTCCTTTATCCCGTCTATGTCCATGTCCGCGGTGCCGAACATGAAATCATTGTGCTGCATCGAATCGTTGGCGCCGTGAGCTGCAAGCTCTTCCTTGCTCATCTTCTCTCCGCACTCGATGTTCTCCGGATAAGCCCTTCCGAGTGCCAGATGGCAGGCCGCATTCTCGTCGTAGAGGGTGTTGAAAAAGAGCACCCCGGACTTTGACACAGGAGAATCATAGGGAACGAGCGCAACTTCACCGAGATACCTTGAGCCCTCGTCGAAGTTGAGAAGCTTCTCAAGTGCGTCTTTTTCCTCCTTGGCGTCATAGTCCACTACCTTGCCGTTCTCAAATCTGAACCAGAAGTCCTTTATGACCTTTCCGTTGTAGCTGAGAGGCTTTGAAGCGTATACCATCCCGTTCGTCCCGGTTTTAAGGGGCATGCAGAAGCACTCTTCCGTGGGCATGTTGGGATCGAAGAATACACCCTTGGGAGTGAAGCATCCGCCTCCTGCCCATTTATGTCCTTTGACAAGTTCCACGTGAAGGTCTGTCCCAAGGCCGTTTGTGAAATGAAGCTCTTTGAATCTGTACTCGTTGAGCTTAGCGCAGTGCTCCATGAGCTCCTTGTCATGTTGCTCCCACTCCGCTATGGGATCGTTGTCCTCACTGACTCTGGTGACTGCAAATATGGCGTCTCCCAGCTTCTCAAATGCCTCGTCGTCGGGAAGATCGGGGAAAACCACCTTAGCCCATTCAAGAGACGGTATGCCGGCTATACACCACTGGCCCTCGTTGTTCATGGTGTATGATATCAGATCTGCTATCTTAGTGTATACAGCCACAGCTGCTGCGTTTATCTTTTCGCTGTCCACATCCGACATCTCTCCCGGCTTTCCGGAAGCTATGGAAATGAAGCAGGCGCCTCCGTCCTGCTGATACTTTCTTTTGTCGTAAAAATGCTGGGGCACATCCGAAAGGGTCTCTATGGACTGATACTGATATCCCATCTTTGCGATCTTGCTGTCACTCCACTCGACGCTAACGTACTTGGCTCCCGCTTCATAGGCGTATTTTGCCAGCATCTCTATGAAGTCCGCATCCCTTACCGATGCGTTGATGACCACCGGCTGGTCCTTCTGAACGTTTGCTCCTTTTTTCACTATGAGCTCTGCGAGCTTGTCATACATTTTTTCCGTTACCATGATATCCTCTTTTCTTTCTCTTTTCCCACTTAAGAGACCGCCTTTGGGGCGAGTCCCGTCATTTGCTAAAATATACCTTCAAATGATATCACAGCAAAGCACCTGTTTGCAAGATAATGCAGGGGCATGCCTATTTCAGTCTTGCGGCAGCGCCTATAGTTTTGTATAATTTTCCCATGAAGAAAATATTGTCATTGATCGTCATATTTGCACTATGTTTCGGGCTTTCTGCCTGCGGATCTTCAAAGAACTTCGAAAAAGGAGAGCTTGAAGCCACTGTTTTTGTGGCCTCCGATACCCACCTTCTTTCGGAGGATCTTTTCAGTGAGGGCAATGAAAAATATGTCAAAGAACACCTTACGGCAGACGGAAGGGTGCAGGAATGCGACTACCTGCTCATGGAAGCTCTTGTAGAGGAAGTCAACAAAGAAAAGCCCGATGCTCTTATCTTCACCGGAGACATATCTTTCAACGGGGAAAAGACATCCCACAAAGCCT
>JAFZSM010000041.1 GCA_017619385.1 Bacillota bacterium | reverse complement strand
TGTTCCCCGAAGGGAACAGGACATTCAACGGCATAACCTGTCCCATACCGCCCGTTACCGCTCAGCTTGCAAAAGCCTGCGGCGCCAAACTTGTGACCTACCGCATCAGAGGTGGATATTTCTTCAGCCCCAGGTGGCACAAAAAGAACCGCAAGGGAAGAGTAAGAGGAGAAATAGCAGGTGTGTATACGGCAGAGGAGCTCAAAGCCATGACTGCCGAAGAGGTCCAGAAGATCATCGAAAGAGACCTTTACGTCGATGCTTATGCGGATCAGAAAAAAGATCCCTATCCCTTCAAGGGGAAGGATATGGCGGAATGTCTGGAGTCCGCTGTTTTCCTCTGCCCCAAGTGCGGACAGATCGATCATCTCCATTCACAGGGAAACCGTTTCTTCTGTGACTGCGGCTATGAAGCGGTCTACGACAAGTACGGAAACCTCGTAGAGCCCGAAGGCGGGATAAAGACCGTCACAGAGCTGGATGTAGCTCAAAGAGCTTACATAGAGGAACTTCAGAGGTCATCGGACGGAGAGATTTTCAAAGACACGATCTCACAGGAATTCATAGACGAAGAACACAACCTGGTGGAGGCAAAGGATGTGGAACTCAAGGCTTATCCCGACGCCTTTGAGATGAACGGTGAGAAGCTCTCCTTCGACGATATAGAAGCAATTGCAATTAACCAGAGGAATCTGCTCCTCATCCATAAGAGGGGAGTTCCCGGCCACTTCCAGTACAGGGGACCTGTTTTCTTCAACGCTCTTAAGTACCTGTACGTATACAGGGCTGCCAAGGGAAGCGCCGACGGATTCCTGTAGAGCATCAAAAGAAGGGGGTATCAGATGAAAGTAAGGCTCAATACAGACGAGAATATAGTGAAGGTAGTAAAGGAAGGTCTTGAGAGGACCGGAGGTTACTGCCCCTGCAGAAGAGAGAGAAACGAGGATACTAAGTGCATGTGCAAAGAGTTCAGAGACCAGATCAAAGATCCGGATTTCGAAGGACTTTGCCATTGCATGCTTTATTACAAGGAGAAATAGGAAATGGAGATAACACTTACAAAAGAAAACTTTGCCGATACAGTAATGAAGGCTCAGAAACCGGTTCTTGTTGATTTCTGGGCGACATGGTGCGGACCCTGCATGATGCAGGCCCCCGTGCTCGAGGAATTGGCGGCTGAAAGAAGCGATGTCATCATAGGGAAAGTCAATGTGGATGAAGAACGCGAAATTGCGGAGGCCTTCCGCATCGAAAGTATCCCGACCCTCATACTGTTCAAAGACGGTGAGCCGGTCAGAGCAGCGGTAGGTTTCAGGGCCAAAGATCAGCTCATAGAGATGATCACCGATTGAGGACGATCTTTTCAGATGGCCGGAACAAAGGGTACAGACAAGGGAAAAGATAAAAAAGAAATATCAGAGGGCATACTCTCCGGGCTGCTGCTAAGAGCCGGGGCCGTGTGCCCTTTTTTTCGCATTCCCATAGAGAATGTAAAACTCATAGCTGACAGCGGCATAAAAGTCATGGGAACGGACGGTATCAATATCTACTTCGACCCTTCTGCTTCCTTCGGCGATGAGACGCTAAGGCACCTCCTCATGCACTGCCTTTCTAAACACATGCTGGGCGGAACTGAAGGTGTCAGGACTATCAGAGATCTTGCCTGCGACGTTTCGGCCGAATACTTAAGGGCGATATACTTTCCGGATGAAAGTTCGAGAGCCTTGCGCATGAGTATTGAAGACGCCTTGCCGGAAAGAGTCGACCCACGGAATGCAGGCGAGGTGTACAAAGCCGTTATGGACCTGTTCGAAGAGGATATAGAAAAGCTGAAAAGCCTGGTCACAAAAGACGATCACAGCTATTGGTACGGGCCCTACAAGCCCGGTATGGAAGCGTGGGAACATACTTCGGAAGAAGAGCGAGGAGAAAAAGATGTAAAGTCCGCCGGAGGCAGCTTGTTTTTTGAAGAAGATGGTGAAGAGGATTATGAAGAGTGGCTCGAGGAGATGGTGCCGGGATGCTGGCCGAGCGAAGACGATCTGCCGGGGGCCAAGTCTCTCACCGGGGAATACGGCCTTGCTCCCGGAAGCAGAGAGGAAAAGATGATCCTCAGGGCAAAAGCCCGCTATGATTTTTCCAGATACCTCAGAAGATATTCGTCCATGAAGGAGGAGATAAGGATAGACCAGTCAGGTTTTGACTATATCCCCTATTATTACGGTCTGGAAAGATACGGCAACATGCCTCTCATAGAGGCTCTTGAATATGCGGAAAGCTACAAAGTCGAAGATCTGGTCATAGCCATAGATACCAGCGGGTCGTGCAGCATAGAGATCGTTGAGCGTTTTCTTGCAGAGATAGAGCACATTCTCATGGAGAAGGATAATTTCTTCCGCAGGATGAACGTGCACATCATCCAGTGCGATGCAAGGGTCCAGTCCCACGTCGCCATACATTCCATCGATGAATGGAAAGAATATATAAGGGACCTTTCCATAAAGGGCAGGGGAGGTACAGATTTCAATCCCGTATTCGATTTGGTCGCAAAACTACGGAAGGAAGGTCAGCTCAAAAAGCTCAAGGGCCTTCTGTATTTTACGGATGGAAACGGAGTCTATCCTCAGGAAAAAACACCTTACGAGACAGCCTTCGTCTTTACTGCGAAAGCAGCTCTTGAGTATAATATTCCTCAGTGGATAGTACCCCTTTGTCTTGATATGGACTTTTGAATTTTAAGAAGGATAGTTATGAACATTCAGCAGGCAAAAGAAGAGATAGCGCGCACATACAGAGCGTACCTCAAGAAAAACGAGGACGGAAGCTGCCGCATAGCGCCGGAAAAACAGCGCCCGGTCCTTCTCATAGGGCCTCCGGGCATAGGAAAGACAGCCATAATGAAACAGATAGCCGATGAGACAGGCTGCGGACTGGTCGCATATTCCATGACCCATCACACAAGGCAAAGCGCCATAGGCCTTCCATATATCTCTCAAAAAGAGTATGGAGGAATAAAACGGCCGGTCACGGAGTATACCATGAGCGAGATAGTCGCATCGGTATACGAGTACATGGAAAAGAGCGGAAAAAAGAGCGGAATACTCTTTCTCGACGAGATAAACTGTGTCTCCGAGACTTTGGAGCCAGTCATACTGCAGCTTCTTCAGAATAAGACTTTCGGAAACGTGTCTTTACCTGAAGACTGGATCATAGTCACGGCAGGCAACCCTCCCGAGTACAACAAGTCCGTAAGGGAATTCGACATGGTGACCCTCGACAGGGTCAAACGCATAGATGTGGAGGCGGATCTTGATGTATGGAAAACATATGCGGAGGGCCACGGTATCCATCCGGCCATAATGGCGTATTTTTCCGTTTATCCCGATCATTTTTACAATATAACTGATACGAACAGGGGACAGTTTTTCGTTACCGCGAGGGGATGGGAGGATCTGTCTTTGATGCTCACTTCTTATGAGGAGGACGGTATCAAGGTGGATGCGGACTGGTTCCTTCAATATTTGCAGCACGAGGAGATAGCCAGGTCCTTCGCATTCTTCTACAGCCTTTTCGATAACTTCAAGGCCAAAAGCTGCCTTGAAAGTTCCGATGCGGCAGATATGCTTCTTAAAGAACCTGAAAGAACTGAGAACCTTTCGTCTACGGAATGCCTTTCCCTTGCATCCATGCTCTATCATCCCGTGGAGATCGCGGCTAAAAAGCTGTCCGAAGAAAGAAAACGGATAGTTATGGAGGAGGAATTCATTTCGCATATGCCCTCGGATGACGCTTTTGCCGATGACGAGTCGGT
>JAFZSM010000040.1 GCA_017619385.1 Bacillota bacterium | reverse complement strand
TATCCTCTCGGTGTCGCAGTTGTCGCACTCCTCATCCTCATCTTCGGTGTAAACCTCAACGATGAGAGAATAGCTGCAATCAACAAGGACCTCGCAGAAGGAAAGACAAAAGCAACATCTGACCTCAAGTTCTAATCAATAACACAATGTACATAGCCAAATGATCTGAGCCCGGTCAATGACCGGGCTCTTTTTCCGGATACCACAAGATCTTGGTATACAGAATCAAATCACCAAAAAAGCAGAAGCCATCGTTGACCTCTGCTTTTTTCTTATTGAATTATGGGTCTTACTAGATGCTGCAAGCTACATCGTATGCGCTCTTGGTTGCATGAGATATATCGCTGGGTCTTTCATCTGCGCAGTCTCCTGCATAATAGATATTGCCCTTAAAGCCCGGAAGTTCGGCCTTGTAGCCCTTAGCACCTACTGCCATGACTACGAAATCCACGGGGATGACCCTCTCGCTTTTGTCCTCACCTTCGGTCACTTCGCAATAGATCTTGCGGTCTTCGATCTTGAGGAGCCTTGTATTGACGAGCATCTCTACTTTGTGGTCGTTAAGATCCTTCATGAGCGTCGGTCTCACTGTTACTCCTTCGTCCTTTGCGATGGTCGGGAGCATCTCAACAATGGTGACCCTTGCTCCTATGCCTGCAAGGAACTCTGCAGTCTCAGCTCCTACCAGACCTCCGCCTATGACGGCCACATTTCCGAATACTATGGATTTTCCGTCCAAAACGTCCCATGCGGAGAACACGTAGTTCTCATCATGGCCGGGTACCGGTATTATCATATTGGTGGCACCCGTTGCCACAACAGCATCGGAGTACGCGGAGAGATCTTCTTTTGCAGCATCGCAACCAAGACGTATATCCACTCCGTATTTAGGAAGTACACGCTCGTAATAATCTATGGCCCTTCTCATTTCGAATTTTCTCGGAGGTACGGCGGCTATGTTCACCTGTCCGCCGAGTCGATAAGCCTTTTCAAAGAGAGTGACGTCGTGGCCTCTCAGCGCGAGGACTCTTGCAGCCTCCATTCCGGCCATGCCGCCGCCGACAACGGCTACCTTCTTCTTCGTCTCGGCCTTTCCTATTTGCCTTACGGTCTCATATCCGTTCTCGGGGTTCAGCGAGCACTGGCAGAAGGTGCCGACCATGACGGAATCAAGGCATCCCTTGTTGCAGCTTATGCACTGACGTATCTCATCCATCTTTCCTTCAGCGTACTTATTCACGAAATCGGGATCACAGAGAAGACTCCTGCCCAAAGAGACCATGTCTGCCATGCCGTCTTCCAGTATAGCTTCCACAGTGTAGGGGTTGATGATGCGTCCTACGGCACACAGGGGGATATCCACTGCCTGTCTTAAAGCGTCAAGATATTTTGCTGTGGAGAACCCGTAGGGCTGCACTCCCATGGGAGGCATTGTATCCTCGTTTTGGCTCGTGTGGTTGGCCTGGGCAACGTGAAGCATCTCCACGCCTGCTTTTTCCAGTTCCTTTGCAAAGATGAGAGCTTCATCAAGTTCCAGTCCGCCGTTTACCCTGATGGAACCGTCGGGATTGACAGTCCTTAAGGAGAACTTGTATTCGATAGCTATCTCAGGGCATCTTTCCTTTATGGCTCTTACAGTCTCCAGGGCAAATCTCATCCTGTTTTCAAGGGATCCGCCGTATTCGTCAGTTCTTGTATTCAGTTTGCTTGAAAGCAATACTCCATTGAACCTGTCTCCGTGTATCTGGATCACGTCGACGCCTGCTTCATGAGCCCATACGGCTGCCTGGGCAGTGCCGTCGATCATTTCCTTTATCCCCTCTTTTGATACATATAAGGGGTAGTCATATCCGTGCATGAGAGCCCTTGCTTCGGCCATTTTGCCTTCAGTCATAAGTTCTAAGAATCTGCTGACTTCGAATTCAGCGACAAAGAACTGAAGCCCGAGTTTGCAATCGTACTTGTGAAGTCTGTCCGCAAGCATCCTGTACTTGGGTATATAGTCTTCGCTGGTAAGTTTGGATCTGCTTGCAGGAAGTGAATTGCATGTGGGAACATCCCCTATAACTACGTAGGCAACACCGCCCTTTGCGAGCCTTTCATAAAAGCCTATGGACTGTTCAGCAAAGAGATCGTCATGGACACCGTTGCCTCCGCCGTATCCCGTGGTCATGGGAGGAAATGCTATCCTGTTTTTGAATGTGACATTTTTAAGTTTGAGCTCTTCCAGTAATTTCATCTAAATACCCTGATCCTTTCATTAACATAAATTTCTATTAAATATATATTAGCATAAGCAGAACTTCAAAAAAACAATAATTTGAGCATTTGTCTAAATTACTAAGCTCTTTTTCCTTGACTGATTTCCGAAAGGAATATTTTCTTGGATAAATGTCCATATTTTTTCATTGCTAATTTGTTTCACTTTTTAAATAAAATAGTATATAATTATTATGAAGTGAATAGGTTTTTTAGTATAAGGGTAATACATCATGACAGAAAAGCAGATCGAGTATATACTCGCCATAGAAAAATACCGGAGCATCTCCAAAGCAGCGGAATCGCTGAAGATCTCCCAGCCCTATCTCAGCCAGTTCCTGTCGAACATAGAGTCGGAAATAGGATATAAGCTCTTTGACCGTTCGGCATATCCCATCACCATAACTCCTTACGGCGAAGCATATGTCGAGACGGCAAAAGAAATAAACAATCTTGAGATAGATCTTAAGAACAGGCTCAATGAACTTAATAATTCATACACAGGAAAGATCTCCATAGCCGTTCCCTCACACGTCAGTTTAGGGACCATACCCGGCGTTATAAAGTCTTTCCATACGAATTATCCAAAGTACAGGATCAACGTGATCACCGATTCCATCGATGATTATGCAGAAGCTGTCAAGACAGGTATCGTGGATATTGCTATCAGCGCAATGGAACTGGAGGATGCATCCATAGGAGCCATCAGCACGAAGGCCGCCATGCTCATAGTTGCAGCGCCTGCAAGCTACGATATCCTTGACGGAAACGCGGACAGTTCAGACACACCCTACCCCCTTGCGGATCTTAATAAGCTTGCAAAAATGCCCTTTATTCAGATCAAATCCGAAGGAGGCATCATAAAAGAGAGAGTCAAGGAGATAATGAAGGATTACCTACAGGAAGATACTACAGTGATCGAATGTGATTCCTACTTCCTCTGCACGGCATTGATACAGGAAGGTCTGGGAGCCAGCATAATCCCTTCTACTTGCATCAACCCCGATGCCGTACCTGTAAACGTGAAATATTACTGCGTACCCTTCAGAGAAAATCCAAGGGACATAAGCGTGTATTACAGAAAGAAGGCATATATCTCCAAACCTATGGAAGATTTCATCAATCTGCTGATACAGTCTCTCCACAAAACCCTCTAGAAACACCAAAGCGACGCCCGGTGAAGGCGCCGCTTTTTTTGCTTTCAAACTTATCAATCCCCGCCGTATCCGCAAAGATCTTTTATGACTTCTCCGGCTATTATCAATCCCGCTGCCGCAGGCACGAAGGCAATGCTTCCGGGCGCCGGGCGCCCGCCTTTAAGATCCGGATCTTCACCGTATGAGGGCAAAATAGGTTTTTCTTTTGAATAGACCACCTTGAGGTGATCAATCCCTATCTCCTTTAATTTCTTTCTCATGACTCTTGCGAGAGGACAGACAGAAGTCTTGGATATGTCTGCAACTTCCATCATAGACGCTTCCAGCTTGTTTCCGGCTCCCATGGAAGAAATGACCGGGACCCCTGCCTCTTTTGCGCATCTGATCAGCTCCGTTTTTCCGGCGACCGTATCTATGGCATCCACCACGTAATCGTATGCGCCAAAGTCAAACTGATCCTTTGTCTCCGGCAGGAAAAACATTCTGTAGGTCCTGACTTCGCATTCCGGGTTTATATCAAGGACTCTTTGTTCTGCGACCTCAACTTTTGGCCTTCCTACGGTACTGTGCAAAGCTATGATCTGGCGGTTCAGGTTCGTGATATCCACCACATCGCTGTCCACAAGGTCCAATGCTCCTACTCCCGATCTTGCCAGAGCCTCCACAACATGACCTCCGACACCGCCGATCCCGAATACGGCAACTCGGGATCTTTTAAGTTTGCTCATTGCTTCTTCCCCGAGAAGAAGTTCCGTTCTGTGAAACTGATCCTTCATGATTCTCCTTTTCTCTGACAACGCTAGTATACCACATAAACGGCTCTGAAAACCACTCCGCGATAAGGGTACAAATGTCAATTATCCTTGTACGTAAAGAGTTTAATCTATATAATTGAATTAGTATATTTCGTTCATAACGGAGGACAATATGGACCTATCTATCAAAGACCACCTGGGACTGTCAGTCGGTGTCGGTTCAAACAACTTCAAAATGAGCCGCGGAAGCTTTTCATACAGACAGAGCATCAGCAGACGTTCTTCCCTTGAAAAAACAGGAGAGAGAAAAAGCGACGACGGATATATCCTGGAATTCAAAGACAGAAGATCCGGAGAAAGACATTATCTTTCCGTAAGCGAAGAAGATGGGCTTCTGAGGATAAGTTACTGTGACGAAAACGGCGCAGATATCAGCGGAAGAGCTGTGAACAGATTCTGGATATCAATCCCTGCTTATGAAGACGAATCCATTTACGGCTGTGGAGAGACCTACTCCAAATTCGACCTCAAAGGCGAAAGAGTACGCATCTTTGTCGCCGAGCATCAGAACGCCAAAAGGATAGGTGATAAGCTTATAAGGGAAACTCTGATCGGAAAGAAACCGAAGTTTTCGCTCCCCTTCAGAGACTATGAATCCTACTGCGTAGCGCCTACTTACGTATCCAGCAAAAAGTATTTCGTCCATCTTAATATTTCCACGTTTGCAGTATTTGATTTCAAAAATCCGGGCACTACCATACTCTATACACAGGAAGCCCCTGTCATTTACATCAAACAGTGCGAAAGCTATGAACAGATAGCAGAAGAACTGACACTCATGTCAGGCAGAGGCTGGAAGCTTCCTGACTGGATATATGGCGGCGCCATTTTTGCTGTCCAAGGAGGCACTGAAGTTGTAAACAAAAAGATAAAGACAGCCGAAGAAGCCGGCGCAAAAGTTGCCGGAATATGGTCTCAGGACTGGTGCGGATGCAGAGTGACAGGATTCGGTTACCAGGTCATGTGGAACTGGCAGGCAGATGAAACACTCTATCCCGGGTTAAAGGAAGAAATTACGAAATGGAACGAAAAAGGCATACACTTCCTCGGATATATCAATCCCTTTATGGCCCTGGAAGGAGAACTGTATAAATACGCCTCCGAAAAGGGCTGGTGCGTAAAAGACAAGGAAGGAAAAGACTACCTTGTGACCATAACCACTTTCCCTGCTGCCATGATAGACCTTACGAACCAAGATGCCTATGACTGGTACAAAGAAGTCATAAAGACCAATATGATAGACCTCGGCCTTTCCGGCTGGATGGCCGATTTCGGAGAATACCTTCCCGTAGACAGCGTTACCGCCTCGGGACAGGATGCCTATACTCTCCATAACATATGGCCTGAACTGTGGGCAAGGCTCAATAAGGAAGCCATAGAAGAACGGGGCAAAACAGGTGAAGTGTTCTTTTTCACAAGAGCCGGATATACAAAAACCGCAGCCTTTTCACCCATGATGTGGACCGGAGACCAGCACGTGGACTGGTCGAGAGATGACGGACTTCCATCGGTGATAACGGCTATGCTCTCTTTGTCCCTCAGCGGTTTCGGACTTTCCCATTCCGATGCAGGCGGATACACCACTATCATGAAGATGACAAGGGACGAAGAACTGCTCCTTCGCTGGATGGAGCTCGACGCCTTCACACCCCTCATGCGCTTCCACGAAGGAAACCAGCCCTCGAGGAACGTGCAGTTCGATACCACAAAAGCCCTGCTGGATCAATCTTCCAGAATGTCAAGGATCTATGCTTCTTTGGGCTGGTATCTTAAGAAGCTGTCGGATGAATACAATGAAAAGGGCCATCCGGCTGTAAGGCCCCTCTTCTACCATTACGACGAGGAAGGCAGCTACGGGGCGAAGGACGAATACCTTCTCGGAAGAGACCTTCTGGTCGCTCCGGTAACCGAGAAAGGAAAGACTTCGAGAGAGGTCTTCCTTCCCGGAGGAAAGTGGCTACATCTCTTC
>JAFZSM010000039.1 GCA_017619385.1 Bacillota bacterium | reverse complement strand
GGAGCCTCTTTGCAAGGAACTCCGAAGGCAGCGATATATCAGTCATAGAAGGAGTCATGGGCTATTACGACGGCATGGCCGCAGATTCCGCTGAGGCTTCCAGCTATCACGTAGCAAAGGTACTTGAATGTCCCGCGGTCCTTATAGTGGACGCAAGGGGACAGAGCCTTTCCGCCATAGCGAGCCTCAAGGGATTTTTGGATTTCAAAAAAGACAGCAACATACAGGGCGTCATCTTCAACATGATGCCCGAAAAGATATTCAATTCTTTAAAGTCTGAGATCGAAAGCTTAGGAGTGAAGGCCATAGGCTATGTGCCCGTGGCAAAGGACATGGTCATAGAGTCAAGGCATCTTGGCCTTGTGACTCCCAATGAGATACACGATATGTCGGAAAGGCTCCATAAGCTCGCTCAGCTTCTGGAGAAGACTCTCGATATGGATGCTCTCATCAAGCTGGCAAACAGCGCTCCTCCCATGGAGGAAGATGCAAAAAGAAGGGTCTATGAGCAGATACCTGTGAAAGTGGCAATAGCCGATGACGAGGCTTTCTGCTTCTGGTACAAAGACAACCTGGCTCTACTTGAAGAAATGGGAGCCGAGCTCGTTCGTTTCTCTCCCATACATGACAGCGCACTGCCTTCAGGGATTCAGGGAATCATAATTCCCGGAGGTTATCCGGAGCTTTACGCAAAGGAACTGGCGGAAAACCTGTCCATGAAGGAGAGCATAAAGACGGCGATAGAGGGCGGTATGCCATGCCTTGCCGAATGCGGGGGCTTCATGTATCTTCACAAAGAGATGGAGGACATGAACAAGACCTACTATCCAATGTGCGGTATAATAGACGGCAAGACCTGGCGTACGGACAGGCTCGGAAGGTTCGGATATATAACCCTTAATGCTCTTTCCGACAGCGCTTTTCTTAAAAAGGGAGAGAGCGTAAGGAGCCACGAGTTCCACTACTTCGAATCAGACAGCTGCGGGGAGGACATGAAGGCAGTCAAACCCGGCGGCAGCAGAGAGTGGATGTGCATGCACGCCGAAGGGAATCTCCTTGCTGGTTATCCCCATCTTTACTACGAATCAAACACGGATCTTATAAGGCGCTTTCTTGAAAAATGCGCCGAAAGGAAATAAATATGGCAAAAAGCATCATGATACAGGGCACCATGTCCAACGCAGGAAAGAGCATACTCGCCGCGGGACTTTGCCGTGTGTTCAAACAGGACGGTTACAAAGTGGCTCCTTTCAAAGCCCAGAACATGGCCCTCAATTCATTCATAACAAGCGAAGGTCTTGAGATGGGAAGGGCCCAGGTGGTACAGGCAGAAGCCGCAGGCATAGAGCCTTCGGTGCTCATGAACCCCATACTTTTAAAGCCTACCAACGACGTGGGTTCCCAGATCATAGTCAACGGCGAAGTAAGAGGGCAGATGAACGCCAGGGATTACTTCGCCATGAAGAAGGAACTGCTTCCCGACGTAATGAAAGCGTATAACAAGCTTTCAGAAGAGAATGACATAATAGTCATAGAAGGTGCAGGAAGCCCTGCGGAGATCAACCTGAAAGACGACGATCCCTTCGTCAACATGGGCATGGCAAGGGAAGCCAAGGCCCCAGTGCTCATCGTAGGCGATATAGACAGAGGCGGAGTGTTCGCACAGCTCTACGGTACGGTGGCCCTTCTCGACGATGAAGAAAGGTCCATGGTAAAGGGCCTCATCATAAACAAGTTCAGGGGAGACGAGTCCATACTCACCCCCGGAGTAAAGCAGATAGAGGAGATAGCAGGTATACCCGTGGTGGGAGTCGTGCCTTACGTCCACCTCGATATAGACGACGAGGATTCTCTTTCTGAAAGGCTCACGGACGGAGCCGCACAGCTCATAGACATAGCCGTCATGAGGATACCAAGGCTTTCCAACTTCACGGATTTCAAAGTCCTGGAAAACATAGAAGGCGTTTCCTTAAGATATGTGGACAGCACGGCGAGATTCGGAAGTCCGGACCTTGTCATACTGCCCGGCACAAAGAACACTATGAAGGATCTTGCCTGGCTTAGGGAAAGCGGCCTTGAAGCAAAGATAAAGCAGCACGCAGCAGCGGGAAAACCGGTCTTCGGCATATGCGGCGGATATCAGATGCTGGGAGAAGAGCTCTCCGATCCCTACGGCGTCGAAGAAGGCGGCGAGATGAGGGGCATAGGCCTTCTTCCCACAAGGACGGTATTTACTCAGCAAAAAGACCGCACCAGAGTCGGCGGAGTATTCAGCATAGTGGGAGGAGCCTTGAAAGGGCTTTCCGGATGCCCGGTGGAAGGCTATGAGATACATATGGGAGAGACGGCAAGCAGCAAGGCTCTCACGGAGATAGTGGACACGGTCTCCGGCGTTTCGAAAAGAGACGGCTGCTATAGGGGCAATGTATACGGAAGCTATGTTCACGGCATCTTCGACTGCCAGGCTACGGCAGATGCCCTCATAAAGGCTCTGGCTGAGATGAAGGGTATAGATCCGTCCATAGTAGGCAAGGCCACGGGCAAAGAGTATAAGGAGCAGCAGTACGACCTCCTTGCGGATACCGTAAGAGCTCACATGGATATGAAGAAGATATATGAGATATTGGAGGCAGGATTATGATAAAGATAGATAACGTGGCGCCGGCGGATATCGAAAGAGAAAGCTTTGCTACGATCACCAGGGAACTGGGAGATAAAGTCCTCCCGCCCGAGCAGGAGCCCATAACGAAAAGGGTCATACACACTACGGCAGATTTTGAGTATGCAGACAATATGTACTATTCCCAAGACGCCGTTGAAAAAGCCAAAGAGGCCATAAGAGGCGGTGCCACCATAGTCACCGATACTCAGATGGCATATTCGGGCATAAACAAAAGGTCCGCAGCCAAGTTCGGCTGCGAGGTAAAGTGCTTCATGTCCGATGAGGACGTGGCGAAGAGGGCAAAAGAAGCAGGTGTTACCAGAGCCCGCATGAGCATGGACAAGGCATCTGAGCTGGGAGATAACGTCATCTTCGCCATAGGAAACGCCCCTACGGCTCTCATACGCCTTCGTGAGCTCATAGATGAGGGCTACAGACCCAAGCTAATAATCGGAGTGCCGGTGGGTTTCGTCAACGTGGTACCGTCAAAGGAACTCATTATAGAGACGGATATCCCCTGCATAGTTGCAAGAGGACGCAAAGGCGGCAGTAACGTAGCTGCCTGCATAGTCAACGCGCTTCTTTACGTAATGGATGAAAAAAGAGGAGACTGATGGAAAACAATTCATCGTTTTTCTGCAATAAAGACTGCAAATATTTCCCCTGTCACGAGACGAAGGATCCCGACAGCTTCAACTGCCTGTTTTGCTACTGTCCTCTGTACTTTTACGGTGACAGATGCGGAGGGCACTTCAAGATGACCAAAAAGGGAGTGAAAAGCTGCATAGATTGCAGCATACCCCACCATCCCAATTCAGCTCAGTACATTAGCGCCAAGCTGAAGGAGCTCAACGCAGGGAAGCCCGATCAAAGGACTCAGCTCATGGTCTGCCTGGACCTTGAAGGGGTGCTCTTCCCCGAGGTGTGGGAGGCCGTCGCAGACGAGTTCGGCGTCCCGGAACTAAACAGGACCACCAGGGACGATCCGTCCTACGACGCTCTTATGAAGGGCCGCATAGAGCTTTGCAAAGAGCACGGCATAAGCCTTCCCAAGATACTGGACGTCATAGAAAGGATGGAGCCCCTTCCGGGAGCTTTGGAATTCATAGAAAAGATCCGCTCTTTTGCCCATATATCGGTGATAAGCGATACTTTCGAAGATTTCGCAAGGCCTATAGAAAAAAAGATAGGCCTTGATATCATATGCAACGTGCTGGAGACAGATGAAGACGGCTCCATCACAGGTTACAAGATGCGCTGCAGAGAAACAAAGGCCACTGCGGTCAAGGCTTTCCAGACCATGGGCTACAGGGTCTTTGCCTCAGGTGACAGCTACAACGACCTCGGCATGATAAAGGCTGCGGACGCAGGTTGCCTCATACATCCTCCTGCTAGTGTCAGAGATGAAAACAGCGGCATCAGCTGCGCAGCGGATCTTGATGAACTTCTGAGGATGATAGAGGAGACAGGGAACGGAGACTGAATAGATGGCTGATTTTGAGATCAAAAATTTATGTTTTGCCTATTCGTCGGCAAAGGAAAAACCGGCGCTTCTTCACGTGGACTTAAAGATAGAGCAGGGTGAATACATAGCACTTTGCGGAAAGTCGGGAAGCGGCAAGAGTACCCTTCTAAAGCATCTCAAGTCGGTGCTGACGCCTTTTGGCGTCCGCTCGGGAGCAGTGCTCTTTGACGGCCGCCATTTAGACGAAGTCGATCACAGGGAACAGTCCGCCCGCATAGGTTTCGTCATGCAGAATCCTGACAGCCAGATAGTGACGGACAAAGTGTGGCACGAGCTTGCCTTCGGCCTTGAGTCTTTGGGCTACGACCAGGCCACCATACGTTTAAGAGTAGCCGAGATGGCCAGCTATTTCGGCATCCAGGGCTGGTTCCACAAGGACGTCAAGGATCTTTCGGGAGGGCAGAAACAGCTTCTCAATCTGGCCTCCATCATGGCAATGCAGCCCGACGTGCTTATACTTGACGAGCCGACGTCCCAGCTCGATCCCATAGCAGCTGCAGATTTTCTCAACACGGTGAGAAAGATAAACCTAGAGCTCCGGACCACGGTCATCATCACGGAGCACAGACTGGAAGACGTGCTCTACGCTGCCGACAGAGTGGTGGTCATGGAGGGCGGACGGGTGGTCTGCCAGGGCCTGCCGCGGGAGATAGGAAACGAGCTAAAAAGGCAGGGCAGCGACATGTTCGCAGCCATGCCGACGCCCATGAGAGTCTTTTACGGAGTTGGAGAGGATCTTGATAAACCCTGTCCCCTCACGGTCCGCGAAGGCGGAGACTGGCTTTCAGGGGTCTTTAAAGATGAAAAGCCGAAAATCATACATATAGACGAGGAGAGAAACGAGCTCCTCCTTCCCGAGAACGTGGAAGCAAAGGACTGCGCCGTTTACGTTCAGGAAGCCTGGTTCAGGTATACGAAAGAAGGCCAGGACGTTTTGAGGGGAGTGGAACTGAAAGTGCCAAAAGGGTCTTTTTATGCCATCGTTGGAGGCAACGGTACGGGCAAGTCCACTACGCTCAAAGCGATCTGCAACATATGCAGGGTATACAGGGGCAAGATCAGCGTTCTAGGCACGGCCATAGACAAGTACAAGTCCGGGGAACTGTTCAAAAACAACCTGGCTATGCTGCCCCAGGATCCCCAAAGCCTCTTTGTTAAGAAAACCGTAAAGGGAGAACTGGATGAGATGTCAAAGGACGAAGCGCTGAAAGAGAAGATCACGGATCTTTGCGAGATAAGGGAACTGCTCGGAAGGCACCCCTACGATCTTTCGGGCGGGGAGCAGCAAAGGGCGGCCCTTGCCAAAGTGCTGCTCACAGAGCCTAAGGTGCTTCTTCTCGATGAACCCACCAAAGGTATAGATGCATTCTTTAAACAAAAACTCGCATCAATACTAAAGGAACTCAAAAAACAGGGCATGACCATAGTCATGGTATCCCACGACGTTGAGTTCTGCGCCGCCCATGCGGATATCGTCAGCATGATGTTCGACGGCAGCATAGTCACAACAAATACACCGAACCGTTTCTTCTCGAGGAACAGTTTTTATACCACAGCCGCAAACCGCATGAGCAGGCACATCTTCGACAATGCGGTGAATACGGAAGACGTCATAGAGCTTTGCATGGAGAATTTAGATGGAAAATAGGAAGAACAATAATATGCTGTTTACGGCAGCGATCGTTATCTTATGCGTTCTTGTGGTAACTGTAATGCCCAGGATCATAGGAAGCAGTAAATATTATATCACCTCTTCCGTGGTCATAGCATTGGCTTTGCTCCCTTTCATTTTCAGCTTCGGAGGGAGAAGACCCAAAGCCATGGAACTCATAGTTCTTGCCGTCATGTGTGCCATAGGAGTCGCCGCAAGAGCCGTATTCGTGGCTTTCCCGGCGTTCAAACCCATGACCGGCATAATCATCATCACAGGCGTTGCATTCGGCCCTTCGGCAGGTTTTCTGACCGGTATAATGACTTTGTTTTTCAGCAATTACATATTCGGACACGGGCCCTGGACGCCCTGGCAGATGTTTGCCTTCGGATTTGCCGGCTTCATCTCGGGGCTCCTTGCCGTAAAAGGCATACTTCCCAAGACGAACCGCAACCTCATGGCCATTTACGGCTATCTGCTCGTGCAGCTTGTCATCGGGCCTTTCCTTGACCTTAGCTCCTTTGTACTGACTATCGGCCTTCCCACCAGCACTACCGTTTGGGATATGTTCAAGTCCGGTTTTTCATACAATATGGTCCACGGAGTTGCGGTAGCTCTCCTTATACTTCTCCTTTACGATCCCATCATGGAGAAACTGGAGAGGATCAAAGTCAAATACGGCATGCTCGAGGAAGAGCCACAGTCCTTTGAAGATATTTTCGGTGAGGAAGAAAGAACAGAAGGAGAAGAGCAATGAGGTTCGACAGCTATCATCCCGCTATCAACTTCATATTTTTCACCATCGCCATAGGATGCACCATATGGTTCCATCATCCTGTTTTCCTTGCCATTTCATATGTCTGCGCCTTTGCCTATTCCATAAAACTCAAAGGCATAAAGGCCCTCATACTCAATCTGGTGCTCATTCCGCTTCTTGTGGTCTATGCGGGTTGGTATGCCTACTATAACCACTTCGGAGTCACCAATCTTAAGAGGAACATCATAGGAAACCAGATCACCCTTGAGGCCCTGGTGTTCGGGTTCGTCATAGGTTTTACGGTGGCTGCAGTCATCATGTGGCTCGAGTGCGTACATGAGCTCATCACGGCGGACAAGGTCGTATACCTTCTCGGGAGGGTGTCTCCCAAGCTGTCCCTCTTCGTATCCATACTCCTTCGTATGGTGCCCAGGACCAAAGCGAGAGGCCAGAAGATAAACACAGCTCAAAGAGGTATAGGGAGGGGCACCTGCGACGGAAATATACTAAGGCGTATCCTGAACGTGTTCCGGGAACTTTCCATACTCATAATGTGGCTCATAGAAAGCCTGGTGGAAAGCTCTGTTTCCATGAGATGCAGAGGCTACGGCCTCAAAGGCCGCACGGCGTATTCCATATACCGCTTTGACAACAGAGACAGATCTTTCGTCATAGGTCTTTTTGCCTGCATATCCATGATCATCGCCGCAGTGCTTTTGGACCAGACTCAGATACACTATAACCCCCAGATAATATTCAACAGGATCACGGCTGTATCGGTATTCTTTTACGTTGCCTACGCTGTGTTCCTGCTTCTTCCCATGGCGCTTCAGATAATAGGAGAGAAGCGCTTTGACAGGCTTATTGCAAAAGGCGCCGAAAATTTGGTGCCGGAAAGGAGCTGAATATGGAGACCAAAAAGAAAAAGAAGATCCTCAATGCGGTCATGGTCGTCATGGCCCTGCTCGTCGTTGCCGGCGGAGTGCTGGGAGTCGGCCATATCAAGGGCTGGTTCAAAGCAAAAACCGAGCCCCAGGGTCCTTCGGAGTCGGTCCTTACGGTGGATCGTATCTCGGGCGTGTGCAAGATAGAGCGCATGGGCGTAGGATACGAGCTCAAAACAGGGGACAGGCTGCAGCCCGGCGATATACTGGAGACCGCAGACCTTGCATCCCTCAGCCTTAAGGCTGACGACGGATCGGTGTTCATGCTCAAGGAAAAGACTGAGCTTCAGGTCGTTTCTCTCAATGCAGGCGACATGAAGTATTCCCTTTTAAAGGGGTCTGTGCTCATTAATGCCGTGCAGCGCATGGCCATGGAGATAGGAGGATACGGCTATGAAGCGGAATCTTCCGTATTCAGCGCTGACGTTCATACGGGAAGCAGCAGCGTAAAAGTCTTTTCCGGTCATGCAGATCTGTATAAACCGGACGGCAGCTCTGAAAGGATAGAAGCGGCGCAGGAGATGATGGTATCGGAAACGGGCAGCGGGACGGATTTCTCGGTCGCAGCCATCACGCCGGATTCTCTTGACGACGAGACCATAAAGTCTTTGATAGCCTGCGGCTGGGACGGTCTTTGCTTTGCAAAGGCAGAGCTCGAGGGCGTTCTTGAAAAAAGAGAGGCTGAAAAAAGGCGGCAGCAGGAAGAAGCCGCAAGAAAGGCTGAGGAGGAAAAACAGTCTGCATCGGGCGGCGGTTCCGGAAGTTCCGGCCAAGGCGGTTCCGGAAGCAGTCAGGGCAGCGGTTCAGGTACTGTTCCCGGCGGCAGCGGCGGAGGAAACAGTTCCGGAAGTGAAGGCGGCGAAGAGCCCGGCACAGGAAACGAAGGCGGCGAAGAGCCCGGCACGGGAAACGAGGGCGGAGAAGAACCTGGAACCGGCAATGAAGGCGGGGACGAACCGGGCACAGGAAGCGAAGGCGGCGAAGAGCCCGGCAACCAGGAACAGTCAAAACTTCACTGCACCATACAGATCGTTTGTTATACCATACTCGACAACTGGGACAACCTGGATCCCGATAAGGCTCCTTTCGTTCCCGGTGACGGAGTTATCCTTTACAATACCACCGTCGAATTCGATGCGGGACAGACAGTGTTTGACGTGCTTTGCTATGTGTGCGATACTTACGGCATACAGCTCGAGTATTCCTGGACGCCCATATACGACAGTTACTACATAGAAGGTATCAATTATCTCTACGAAAAGGACTGCGGAGACATGTCCGGATGGATGTACAAGGTCAACGGATGGGTGCCTAATTACGGATGCTCAAGCTATGTTTTGTCTGACGGCGATGCCATAACCTGGTGCTACACCTGCAACGGCTACGGCGAAGACATATAGTAAGGAGTGTACACATGATCAAAGTATATTGCTATTCGAGATGCACCACATGCAAGAGAGCTCTTGCCTGGCTGGATGAAAAAGGGATAAAGTACGAGCTTCTCGATATAAAGGAGCAGCATCCCGATGAGAAGTCCTTAAGGGAATACTACGCCAAGAGCGGACTGCCCCTTAAGCGCTTTTTCAATACCAGCGGCCTTCTGTACAAAGAGCTTGAGCTCTCAAAGAAACTGCCTTCCATGAGCGAGGACGAGCAGTTCAAACTTCTTGCAAGTGACGGAATGCTCGTAAAGCGTCCCTTGGTAGTAGGAGAAGATTTTGTCCTTACCGGATTCAAACTTCCCGAGTGGGAAGCAAAGCTTCTTTAGAGAAAAGGAATCATCATGTCATTTATCGAGATATTACTTATCGGCGTCGCTCTTTCCATGGATGCGTTCGCCGTTTCCGTATGTAAGGGGCTGTCCATGAAGGAGGTCCGATACAGCCATGCGGCGGTCATAGCCTTGTATTTCGGCGGCTTTCAGGCTTTGATGCCTCTCCTCGGATGGCTTGGCGGATCCTATGCGAAAAGCTACATAGAAAAGTACGATCACTGGATAGCTTTCGCACTCCTTTTGCTCATCGGACTCAATATGGTAAGAGATGCGCTTAAAGGGGAAGAGGAGGAGATAGATCCTGACTTCAAGCTGGACCATAAGGAGCTGCTGCTGATGGCCATAGCAACGAGCATAGACGCTCTTGCTGTGGGCATTGCCCTGGCCATGGACGACGTGAACATAGGCTTTGCCGCTTCGATCATCGGTATCACGACTTTTTCATTGTCCTTCATCGGGGTAGCCATAGGCAACAGGATAGGCGCCAGATTCCAAAGCAAGGCCCAGCTCGCAGGCGGCATAGTGCTGATCCTTATAGGTATCAAAATACTTTTTGAGCACATGGGATGGCTCGGCTGATATGCAGATCTTTTAGCCTGCGCCGAAGATGAACTTTCACCTGAGGCGCAGGTTTTTGGTATAATGAAAGTATGGATGAAGGGATAGAATTCACAATTGCAAAACTGGCAGAGGAAAAAGGCGGCAGAGTATACTACGTCGGCGGATTCGTCCGGGACAGGCTCATGGGAAGAGAAAACAAAGACGTGGACATAGAAGTTCACGGCATTTCTCCCGAAGATCTCTACGGGATACTGAAGTCCGTGGGAGAGCCCATGACCTTCGGAAAGAGCTTCGGCATCTATTCGCTCAAAGGCTGCCACATAGATATAGCCATGCCGAGAAAAGAGCGGGCCACCGGAAGGGGGCACCGCGATTTTGAAGTGGACGTAGATCCCTTCATCGGGACACAGGCAGCGTCTTCAAGGCGGGATTTCACCGTAAATGCCATGATGGAAGACGTGCTGACAGGAGAGCTCATAGATCATTTCGGAGGACGAGAAGACCTGGAAAAAGGGATCTTAAAGCACGTTAACGATAAGAGCTTTGCAGAGGACCCCCTCCGCGTTTTGAGGGGTGCCCAGTTTGCCTCAAGATTCGGTTTTACCGTAGCCCGTGAGACGGTGGAGCTTTGCCGCAGCATAGATCTGTCCGCTCTTTCAAGAGAAAGGGTCGAAGAGGAGATGAAGAAAGCCCTGCTTCAGGGCAGCAAACCCTCGGTTTTTTTCGAAGTGCTCAAAGATATGGATCAGCTCGATATCTGGTTCCCGGAGCTTAAAAGCTGCATAGGCATTGAGCAAGACCCCGTGTTTCATCCTGAAGGAGACGTATGGGTCCATACCATGGAAGTCCTGGACAGAGCGGCTTCCTTAAGAGGCGAGACCCAAGATCCTTATGCCTTCATGCTCCTTGCCCTTGTCCACGACCTGGGAAAGACCGTCACGACGGAGGAAAAGAACGGGCGTATACACGCCTACGGACATGAAACGGAAGGCGTACCTATTGCAGAGGCTTTCCTTGAAAGAGTGTGCGGCGAAAAAGACGTCAAAGACTACGTTCTCAACATGCTGCCTCTTCACATGAAACCCAACATGCTGGCATATTCAAAGTCACCTGTAAAAAAGACAAACAGGCTTTTCGATTCCGCCGCTGCGCCTAAGGACCTCATATACTTTTCCATGGCAGACAGGCCTTTGATGTCAGGGGACGATCCCTTCGAGGGCGACAGCGATTTTCTCTTTGAGAGGTACCGTATCTTTGAAGAGATGATGGCGAAGCCCTACGTTCAGGGAAGAGATCTCATAGAGGCAGGCCTTGAGCCGGGGCCGTATTTTACAGAGCTTCTTGATTACGCGCATAAGCTCCGTCTTGCCGGTATAGAAAAAGACATGGCCCTCAAACAGACCATGTCCTATGCCAGAAGCAATAAGTATATTTAGATCGTTTTCAGAATATATCCCTGGTTTTGTCGAAATACGAGAGAGTGTGCATGGCGCTTATCCCCGCTGAGAAGAACTCCCTCGGGAGTATGCCGCCCAGATCGCAAAGAAGAAGCTTTTCCTCATCGCCGAAATACTCGGCGATGAGTTTTCCTTTATAGTCCCAGACAGCAAGACCGCCTCCCGTTTTTTCCGCAAGAAGGTTGCATGCTGCGGCAAAGCAGCCGTTGTCTGAAGCCCTTGCAGGAAGATGAATGGACAAGTTAGTCTTGCATTTTTCTCCGCTCATGCCGCTGGCGTAGGGAAAGAGCAGCAAATGGGCGCCTTTTTTTCTGTATACCGTTGAGATCTGCGGTATGTGGGATTCCCAGCAAAGCTGCATGCCTATGGTGATATGCCTGTATTCTGCTGTAGGAAAGTCGTTTCCTTCTTTGAAATACTCTTCTTCACGGGTCGCAAGATGGGTCTTGCGGTAAAGAGTTTTTTCTCCTTTGCAGTAGAATTCCTGGCTTATGTAAAGCGCGTCTTCGTCTCTTTCCATGAACCCGAAACAAACGGCCATACCGAGTTCATCGGCGGCAGCTTCTATCTCCTGTATGTATATGCAGTCCTTTTCAAGGGCAAGTTCCGGAGATCTTTGGGGATCATAGCCCGTCAGGCTGCATTCGGGGAAAACCGCAAGGTCTGCATTTTCATCTTTTGCCTCTTTCATGAAGGATATGATCTTTGCCCCGTTTTCCTCAGGTTTTCCCTTTTCAGGACAGATCTGCACTAATGCGAGTCTTGAATCTTCCATATACCTCTTTTGTCATCCTTTCATTTTATACTCATATTATACGGCCAAGGTCTGTTCATGGGAAGCGGGTTACAGGTTTTGCCGTCAAAAAACCCGGCTTTAAAAGCCGGGCCTGGAAATGCTTAAGAATCGATAGAACTTACTCGATTTCTCCTGCCTTCTTCGCGCAGAAGGAGCAGAGCTTCGTGTAGTTGTGGTCTATGGCGCATTCGATCTCGCTCATGCTTGAATCGTACCAGTCTGCGTTCTTTACAAGTATGGGGTTGCTTCTTGTGAGGGACTGGCAGTCTGCATAGTAGTGATAGCAGTGACCGTAGGGCGTTACGTAGATAGTGTCGGTAGCGTGGTTCGCTATAGCTTCGGTCTTTTCTTCTGCGGAGATAGGATCCCAGTCGACTGAGAGCAGTCCGCCGAGGAGCAGGGCTACGATAGCTACGACAAGAACTATGGTCTTGTTCTTCTTTGAGAGCTGCAGAGTTCCTTCTTTGTCGCTCTTTAAAAGCATTACGATGAAGGGAACGAAGCAGACGATGGACATGATGAGACCCATCTGGTTCTGCAGGAAGAATGCCACCTTGTTCTTTTCTGATGCAGGATCGATGTGGTTCGCGTTCTTCCAGAACTGGGAGCCTATGATGAGGAAGATGAGGTCCAGTACCAGGAATGCGATGAGGTAGATCATCTTATTGTCCGGAAGACCTGCGAAGTATTCCGGAAGATACCACTTACCTGTCAGGTTCATGATGGCAACGAGTTCGCATCCTACGGCTACGAGCCAGAAGCAGATAGCTGCAACGCGCTTGCCTGTTGCACCTTTAGTAGAATAGTTCTTCTCAGGCGCTTTTGTTTCTTTCTTTTCTGCCATTGTTTTTCTCCTTGTATGACGATGGAATGATTACTTTCCGCTCAAGAGGCTGGAAAGAAGTACGCTTGCAAGATCTGCCATCGGATCTTCTTCCTCTTCCTTCTTGGAACTTGTCTTCTTTTTCTTCTTAGAAGAAGATGTGCTCTGAGTCTCTTCTTCTCCGAGGAGTCCTCCGAGGAGTGCTGAGAGGGGATCTTCAGCAGCTGCTGTTTCTGTCTTCTTTTTCTTCTTGGAAGAAGATGTGCTCTGGGTTGCTGTGCTGCCGCTGATGTCTGTGCTGACGAGGCTCATGACCTTTTTGAGGAGCATGGGAGCTGCTGCGATGAGCACTTTGCTTACGATCTTCTTGTCGAGGCCCAAGCTGTTTGCAAGGGATGTCAGCGTGCTTGACGTGTTGCTCGATCCTCCCAGAAGAGCTGTAAGGATGGAGTTGTTTGCAGCGTCTGCTGCTTCGATCTCTTCTTCATCCTCTTCCTCTGCTGCCGTGCCCATGAGGCCGGAAAGAAGGCTCAGAGTGCTGTTGGGTTTGCTGCTGGATGTTCCTGAAAGAGAAGACAGGAGCATCGGGAGAGCTGCTGTAAGTATGGCGCTTGAGTCTCTTGTGGAAACACCTGCGTATCTTGCCACTTCATCTGCAAGATCCTGAGATACTTCAGCGTTTTCGGTCGGCTTGAACGACACTGTTTCTAGCTTATCTTTGTCCATTTATATCCTCCTATAATTGCATACAAAAATACACCTTTATATTATCACATCTTTTACCATTAAAAAACAAAAAAATAGATTAAAAAAAGTACCGAAATATGTTACAGTATACTGTAGGTCAAAATACGTTTCAATGCATCTTGATGTAGGAGGTAAAATACATGGCAGATGAGGAAAAATATTTACAAAGCGCACAGCTATCAAGCGAAGAAACAGCTCTGGTAGCCCAGTATGCAAATGCAGTAGATCTTACTGATACGAGCACTATCCTGACATACGGAGCCGATGCTCAGAAAAAGATCGCAGCATTCTCAGACTCAGCTCTTGAAGGCGTCAAGACAAAGGATCTCGGAGAAGTCAGTTCTCTCATTACAGGTCTTGTTACAGAGCTCAAGGGCTTCGACGTAGAAGAACAGAAAAAGGGACTCTTCTCCTTCCTTAAAAAGAAGAGCAACAAACTGGTGGAGCTCACATCCAAATTCGACTCCGCAGAGAACAACGTCAACAAAGTCGTCTCAGCTCTTGAGGCTCATCAGGACACCCTGACAAAGGACGTTGTCATGCTCGACGAGATGTACGCAGCAAACCTTGATTATTTCAAGGATCTTTCAATGTACGTCATCGCAGGCAAGAAGAGACTTCAGGAAGAGAGAGAGACCACTCTTGTAGAACTCCAGAAGAAAGCCGAAGAGACAGGTCTTGCAGAGGACGCTCAGAGAGCATCCGACTTCGCATCCATGTGCGAGAGATTCGAAAAGAGACTTGCAGACCTTGAGATCACCAGGACCATAAGCGTCCAGATGGCTCCGCAGATCAGACTCATCCAGAACAGTGATAATCTGATGATCGAAAAGATCCAGACAACCATCAACAACACCAGTCCTCTTTGGAAAAACCAGATGGTACTTTCACTGGGCCTTGCCCACTCCGAGCAGGCAGTTGCTGCACAGTCTGCAGTGACCGAAGCCACCAACGAGCTCCTCAAGAAGAACGCTGAGACGCTCCATACCGGCGCAGTTGAGATCGCAAAAGAGTCCGAGCGCGCCATCGTAGATCTTGAGACCGTAAGATACACCAATGAACAGCTCATGGCTACACTGGACGAAGTCCTCGCCATCCAGGAAGAAGGACACGCAAGAAGAGTAGAGGCTGAGGCAGCTCTCGCAAAGATCGAGAACGAACTCAGAGAAAAGCTTCTCTCCATGACCAAGACCGGCCAGAACTCCGGACTCGTAGAAGAAGTAAAAGCATAGTTCTTAAGGAGATTTAGATGAGTAGAAGAAGAAAAGGCGGACTTGGCTTTGTCCTCGGTCTCATTATTTGCTTCTGGCTTTTAAAGAACCTTATTCCGGCTCTTGCCGGGCTTTTCGGAATTTTGGTATGGCTCGCACTCATAGGTTTTGCGGTACTGATCATCGCGATCATAATCTCCGGACTCAAGTCAGGAGAAAAGGAAGCTCAACAGCCTGCTGAAGGTGAGAAGAAGGCTCTTACGCCGGAACAGAAAAAAGCGGTCGAAGATACCAAATCCCTGCTCAACAAGATCAGGATCAATTCTGTCAGGATCAACGATCCCAAGATCCGCAACGATTTCACAGAGATCTGCGCATCAACGGAGAAGATACTCAGCTATCTCAAAGACGATCCCACCGATTTCCAGACCGGAAGAAGAGTCATCAACTATTACACTTCCAGCGTTGCAGAGATAGAGAGCAAGTTCATAAAGCTTCAGAACAGCGGCACCAATATCGGAGATACTCCGGAAAAACTCAAGGCAAATCTTGAGGAGATCAAAGGTGCTCTGGTAAAGCTTTACGACAATCTCTTCGATGACGACAAACTGGATCTCACCGTTGAGATGAAGGCTCTTTCCATCGCTTTGAGGCGCGACGGTCTCGTAGACGACAGCTTTGCAAAGATCGCCGAAGACTTTGCCCTCGGCAAAGCCACAGAGGACCAGATCCTCGCAGAGACAGATCTTGCAGATGAGCTTGCAGAAGGCGTGAAAGACGCCACAGAGTTCTTTACGGAAGTTAAGGAAGCAGTCAAGGAACCCGCAAATTAGGGTTTGTACGCAAAAATCATTTCCGCCCGGGGCATTTGTGCTTTCGGGCGGTTTCTTTAAAGGAAAAATGAAAAAGATCCATATGAAAGCAGGAGAGATGCTCTCCCCCATACCCGCAGTCATGGTGAGCTGCGGAGATATGGAGAATTCAAATATCATCACCATCGCATGGACGGGCATAGTCAATTCAAAACCTCCTATGACCTACGTCAGCGTAAGGCCTGAAAGATACTCCCATGACATCATAGAAAAGTCCGGGGAGTTCGTCATAAATCTGGTAAACGAGGACCTGGTATTCGCCATGGACCACTGCGGCAGCACCAGCGGCCGCAATGAAGACAAGTTCGAGACCATGCACCTTACGAAAGTCAAAGGGGAAAAGGTCTCCTGCCCCATGATAGATGAGTCTCCCGTGAATATAGAGTGCAAGGTAGTGGAAAAGAGATCTTTAGGCTCCCACGACATGTTCCTTGCGGAGATAGTGGCTGTCCATGCGGCTGAAGATCTCATGAAGGAAAGCGGCAGGCTCGCCCTCAATGAGGCTGGGCTGGTGGCATATATACACGGAGAGTATTACGGCCTTAAGTCGAGGCGCCTGGGCACCTACGGGTATTCGGTCATGAAAAAGAAGACCGCAAAGAAAAGAAGAGAAAAGGGTCTTTCCCACGGCGGCAAAAAGGCTCATTTTGACCAATACAAATGATGGTATATAAGGTATAATAGTCTGTAAGACAAATTAGAGCAGATGGAGAATATTGATGAATATCGAAGCAATAATCAGCGAAATGAAGAAGGCCGTTTACGGCAAAGACGATGTGCTTGAAAAGATCCTCATGTGCATAATGGCCGAAGGCCATGTGATAATGGAGGACAAACCGGGCGTGGGCAAGACCACCATAGCCAAGACGGTGTCAAAGGTACTGGGACTTGATTCCAAGCGTATCCAGTTCACCAGCGATGTCATGCCTTCGGATGTCACGGGATATATAACGTACAATAAAAACAAGGGGACCGACGAATTCGTCCCGGGACCCATATTCGGAACCAACATCCTTCTTGCCGACGAGATCAACAGGGCAAGCTCAAAATGCCAGGCGGCTCTTCTTGAGGTAATGCAGGAAAGACAGGCCACCATCAGTTCCATAACAAAAAAGGTTGAAGACCCCTTTGTGGTCATAGCCACGATGAACCCGTATGTCTCCTCTCTTTACGGAGTCTCGGTGCTTCCTCAGTCGGAGCTTGACAGGTTCTCCATGGCTCTTTCCGTGGGATACCCCGATAGAAAGGATGAGCTTGCGCTCCTCGCATCCAGAGATAAAGGAGATCCGGTGGACACACTGGAAACCGTATCCAGCAGAGATGAGATCCTGGCTGCCAGAAAAGAGATAGACGACGTATACGTTGACCTTGCCATCTACCAGTATGTATACGACCTTGCCGCAGTGACCAGGAGCAACTCGGAGATCGAAATCGGTGTCTCCCCAAGAGGCGAACTGGTGCTCATCAGGATGGCAAAGGCTAACGCCTACTTCAGAGGCAGAGATTACGTCACCCCCGAAGATATAAAGGCGGTGTTCATAGATGTTTGCGTCCACAGGATAAGCATGAAAGAGCAGGAGATGACAGTCATCTCCGAAAGGCGTATCAAGCTCCTGAATAAGATACTGGACAGCGTGGCAGAACCTCCGCTTCTCAGAAACAGATGACCGTAGTATTCCTTTTGCTTCTGCTTTTCGCATTGAAATTCAACTATCAGACGGCATATCTTGACTATCTGATAGCTTTTGTGATGCTCATTTCCCTCGTTTCCCTGGCCGTTTGTCTGGTCATGAAAAAGCTCCTCATACTGGACATCGAGGCAGAAGACAAATGGTTCAAGGAGGGAGACAGCATCAAGCTCCGCATGACCATAGACTCGCCGGCTTTCCATACGGATATAATCCCGGTGGTGGAGCTTAAATGCCTTCAGACAGAAGAAACGGAAACAAAGGTGTATCCATGTGAAGACAACGGTACGGTCTACGAGTTCAAGGAACTCAAGCCCGGAACCATGCGGCTTGCCGTGGAAAGGGTGAAGATCAGCGGCTTCTTCGGACTCGTAAACTTGTACAAAACTATCAAATTTGAAAAGGTGTTCAACGTTTATCCGAAAAAAGAACCTGTCAATTACCGCTATGTCAGGAAGACTTTTATTCCGGGAGAAGGAGAGATACTCAACGCCAAGGGCGACGACTACACGGAGATCTACGAGGTCAGACCTTTACAGGAGGGAGATGACCTTAAGCACGCCCACAGGGCTTTATCGGCTAAATACGATGAATATATAATCAAGGTGGGCTCCGACTCAAGAAAAGCCCTGTACTCGTTTTACCTCAGCGAAGAAGAGGATTTTTCAATAATGCTCAATCTTCTCGGTCAGCTCACGGAGCTCAGGGAGAAGATGATAAAAGACGAAGGAGCATATATATCGGCCATATATAAAGGGGCTCAGAAGGAACTGGTCTTCGATTCCCAGCTCTACGAGCTCATAGACAGGGTATACAAAGATTACATTCCCGAAGAGGACGAAAGCGAAACGGCAAAGAAGAAGGGCAAATGAAAAGCAATAACATGTTGAAAAGGCTTCCTGCCGTCATAATGCTGGTGTGCGACTGCCTTATGGCCATAGCTCTTTACCGGGAGTTTGCAGTTTACATACCAAAAGCCAAGGGCATAGGTTCTCTTTATGTCCCGGTTTTAGCCTGTCTTCTCCTCATCGCCGCATTCATATTCACACTCAAAAAGGGAAAGATGCGTCTTTTCCGCATGCTGTCTTTCGTATGCCTTTTCTTCTGCAACGTTTTCACCTACGGCGGAGTTCCGGCACAGATAGTATTCGTTTTCGCATTGGCCCTGGACCAATGCCTTGAACACATACACATAAAGCAGTTCACGAATCTTGCCCTGGTGGTAGTGAGTTTTCTTATATGCGCAGGCATGGCTTCCATAATGTCTTCCTTCATAGGAAGGATAAAGACTCCCAAGATGGTCACGAACATCCAGGAGACCTGGTTCTCACTGGTCGAGGATGTGAGCAACCCCGAGCCTGCTCACGAGGAGGTCGTGGATCCTGAAGACACGGTGAAGATACCTTTGGGAAGGCTTGCCGGCAACGTTATCACCAATGACTATTTCGATCCTGACGATCCCACCATGAGCATGGTCATGATGTCTTCATGTCCCGTTGACAAACTCATGGTCTTTGCCTGCTACGACTATAACCCGGAAAGGCACCGCTTTGAGCTGGCCCCTCAGAACATGAATGAGGAAGACGCAGCGGATCTGTATTTCCAGGATGCGGGAGCGATGGACAGGATCCCTGAGGACTGGATCCTGATCGAAGACAACAGCATATATTCAGATATGCGTTTCGTGCCCTATTGCGATTTCGTGTCCACCGAAGGCTTCGACAGTTTCAAAGACCTTTACGCATATCTCGGAGGAGATCACCCTCTGACTTACAGATATTATGTGAACACCGGATCATATTACAAAACTTCGGCGCCGGGCTACGCCAACTACGTGCTCAACAACTATCTCAGCGTACCTTCAGACTTCAGATACGACCTTACCCAGTTCCTTTTGGATCATGAGATCGAGATCTATCCCGAAGACAGATATGCCGCAGTCAGAAAGCTTTGCGACGTGTTTGATGCCGAATATATCTATGTAAACGAGCCTCCGGAACTGCCCGAGGGCAAAGACCCTGTCATGTGGTTCATCCAGGAGAGCAAGATCGGTTACAGCAAACACTTTGCCGCAGCGGAAGTGCTGCTTTTAAGAGCAGCCGGCATACCCGCAAGATACAGCTACGGGTATAACTTCGAACTGACTCCGGGAGATACCGTTGTGATCAGCGAGGGTGATGCCTATGCATATTGCGAGGTCTTTTTAGACGGCGCATGGCAGATAGTCACTGAGCTAAGAGAAGCAGGTCCAAAGCCTCCGGAAGAAGAGCAGGAAGATCAGGGAACTCAGACGCCAGATATCCCCATTCCCGTGGATGACGGATCTGAAACACTTGAACCTGAATCCTCTGATGAGACCTTCCCATGGAAACTTGTCTTGACCATAGCCACCTCTGCACTGGCCGTGCTTGCCGCCGTGCTCATATTGAAAAGGATAGCAAAACAGTACGCGCCTACGCCTCTTCAGCGCATCAACGGAAGCTACCTCGCTCTTAAGAAATTCTATTTCGTGAGAAAGGATATAATGGACCGCATGCTCAAGGTCAGATACTCTAAAGAAGGGCCCGAAGAGGATGACGCCAAGATACTTGAAAGAGAAACTGAAGCGGCGAAAGCCCAGTTCAAATACAGCAAAAAAGTATGGATAAATTTCAGGTTCAGAAGATATTTAAGAAGGCTTAAGAGAAAAGCCGTGATACAGAATTTGCTTTATCACTGACAGGAAAGGAGGGGCAGCGATCCCTAAAAAGGAAAAATACTGCCCGTAATCTAAAATGTTATACAACAAGACCAAGATCATATGCACCATGGGACCGTCCACCGAGGACGAGAGCGTCTTAAAGGCGATGATAGAAAACGGGATGGATGTGGCGAGGCTCAACTTTTCCCATGGAACTCACGAGAGCCATAAGAAGACCATAGACATGATAAAAAAGGTTCGGAAGGAAATGAACGTTCCGCTTCCCATCTTGCTGGATACCAAGGGCCCGGAATACAGGATCAGGACCTTTGAAGATGGAAAGATCGAGCTCTCTGACGGTGATCCCTTCACCTTCTGGTGCGACGAGAAACAGGGAAGCATAGAGGGCGTCAGTGTATCTTATCCTGATCTTTGCAAGGAGCTTTACCCGGGAGATACCATACTTGTGAACGACGGCCTTGTTTCCTTCAGGGTAGACTCCATAGAAGGGACGTCCATAAAATGCACGACGTTGATAGGGGGAAAACTTTCTGACAGAAAGTCCATGAGTTTTCCCGGTAAGGTCTTAAAGCAGGTCTACTTGAGCGAGCAGGACAAATCCGACCTTCTGTTCGGAATAGAGAACGAAGTCGATTTCGTGGCCTGTTCTTTCGTGTCTACTGCAGATAACGTAAGGGACCTTCGGAATTTCCTCGAGGAACACGGAGGGAAAGGTATACAGCTCATAGCCAAGATAGAGAACAGGTCCGGCGTGGAAAATGCCGAGGAGATACTGAAGTATTGCGAAGGACTGATGGTCGCAAGAGGAGATCTGGGCGTTGAGATCCCCTATACGGAGCTTCCCGCCATTCAGAAGGACCTTATACATCTTTGCCACAGAAAAGGCGCCGTGTGCATCACCGCTACGGAGATGCTGGAATCCATGACGGAAAAGCCGCGTCCCACCAGAGCCGAGATATCTGACGTTGCCAACGCGGTGTTCGACGGATCCTCATGCGTCATGCTTTCCGGGGAAACGGCGGCAGGCAAATATCCCGCTGAGGCCGTGAAGGCCATGGCGCTCATCTCCATAGACGCCGAAGAACACATAGACTACGCGCGCCGCTTCGAAACGGCTGACTTCGAGATAAAGGACCTTACTGACGCCCTTTCACACTCGGCAGGACAGCTTGCCATAGACACCTGCGCAAAATGCGTAGTTTCGAGCACCATGAGCGGTGAGACCGCAAGGATGATCTCGAGAAACAGGATACCCACGCCGATCATAGGTATGACCTGCAGGGAGAGGACCTACAGGCAGATGGCCATGTACTGGAACGTGACGCCTCTTCTCGTGAGAGAATTCCATGACCTTGAAGACCTTATCTTAAGAGCCCGTGGGATCATAGCAGAAGAAGGCTTTGCAAAGAGCGGGGACGTGGTGGTCCTCACCGGAGGCATCACCAACACCGAAGGCGGCACCAAGCTCATCCATGCGGATATCATCCCCTGATATGGAAAGGCAGGATCAAGGCCTGGCTTTCATGCTCAGGTATGACAATATAGCAAGGTTCGAAGACGGCGAAGTGCTCATACTGGACCGCCGCATATACCCTGAAAAGAAAGAGTTCGTCCGCTGCAAGACCTATCTTGACGTGGCGAAAGCTCTCACCGACATGGTTACCCAGTCCGCAGGGCCCTATACGGCAGGTCCCTTAGGGCTTGCTCTGGCCGCCTGGGAAATAAGGGACAGATCAGAAGAAGATCAGAAAGCTTTTCTCACTAAAGCTGCCTTCGATATTTCCAATGCCCGTCCCACCACATCGAAGAGGATGAGCCTTCTTTGCGGCGAGTGCCTTGAGGCAGCATTCGAGGCCATGGAAAAAGGCGAAAGCACCTGGGATGCCATAGTAAAAAGGACGACAGAGCTCAACGACGAGCGCTATTCTCAGATAGGAAAGATCGCCGGATACCTGGTGGAGAAATTCCCTGAAAAGGGTCATATCATGACCTATTGTTTTGCGGAGACCATAGTCGGCATGATGCTGAAAGAATGCAGGGCAAAGGGCAAGGAGATCAAGCTCTTCTGCCCGGAGACAAGGCCCTATTTCCAAGGGGCAAGGCTCACTGCCAGCGTATGCAGCGACATGGGATTCGACGTCACTGTCATCACCGACGGCATGCCTGCCTTCGTCATGAAGAAAGAGGGCATAGACCTGTTCACAACGGCGGCCGACGCCATATGCTGCGACGGCTATGTGGTGAACAAGGTGGGTACCTGCAACACCGCCATAGTGGCAAAGCATTTCGGAGTTCCTTACTACGTTACGGGAGCACCCGACGGGGCTCACAAGACAGTGGATACCATAGATCTCGAGATGAGGGACGGAGAGTTCACTCTTCAGGCCATGGGCGTAAGGACTGCCCAGGAAGGAGTGAAGGGATATTACCCCGCCTTCGATATCACGCCTCCCGAGCTTGTTACGGGCGTCGTGACGGACCTGGGGATCTATTCACCTTACGAACTCGATAAGTATTTTAAGCATACAGACGGAAAGATCAGGGTGGTAGTATGAACAAAAAGAAAAGAGAAGAGCTTCTGCTCGAGGCGATCGAGGCAAGGAAGAACGCTTACGTTCCCTATTCGCATTTCCGGGTGGGAGCCGCCCTTCTTGCGAAGAACGGCAAGATATACAGGGGATGTAATATAGAGAACGCAGCCTTCGGGTCCACCATGTGTGCCGAGAGGACGGCTTTTTTCAAAGCACTGTCAGAAGGCGAAAGGGAATTCGAGGCCATAGCCATAGTGGGAGGCCCGGAAGGCGGAGACCTAAGGCCCATATGCGACCCCTGCGGCAACTGCCGCCAGGTGATGGCGGAGTTTTGCGGTGGAGGTTTTGAGATTATTTTCGGTTCTTCAAAAAAGGACCTGAGCGTATATACTCTTGAGCAGCTGCTGCCCTTGAGATTCAAACTGTAACAAACCATTCACTTTCAAGTTTCAAGCGAGGAAAAGAACATGGATACCAAAGAGATTTTGAGCCGCTGCGACCACACCCTTCTTGCGGTCGACTGCACATGGGAGCAGATCAAGGCCATCTGCGACGACGGCATGAAATACGGCACTGCTTCCGTATGCATACCGCCCAGCTTTGTGAAAAGAGCAAAAGAGTACGTGGGAGACAGACTTGCCATATGCACGGTCATAGGTTTCCCTAACGGATATAACACGACGGCAGCCAAAGAATTCGAGACAAAGGATGCCCTTGAGTGCGGAGCCGATGAGATCGATATGGTCATAAATATCGGAGATCTGAAAGAGGGAAATTACGATGCTGTCCTGGATGAAATAAAAGCTCTCAAGGCCGTTTGCGGCGATCACATACTCAAGGTCATCATCGAAGCCTGCCTCCTTACGGAAGAGGAGAAGATAAAGATGTGCGAGCTGGTCACCGAAGCGGGAGCCGACTACATCAAGACATCAACTGGATTCTCAACGGGCGGAGCCACAAGAGAAGACGTGGCCCTTATGAAGGCTCACGTGGGCGAAGGTGTGAAGGTCAAAGCAGCCGGAGGGATCAAAGACCTTAAAGATGCAGAGGACTTCATTTCTTTAGGAGCCGACAGGCTGGGTACGAGCAGAGTAGTAAAGGCTGTCAAGGCTTTGGAAGCTGAATAATAACTGTTGTCAAATTCAAGGGTATCTTTATACCCATTTTTGATGAATTCGTGAAAGGTATTGAAAGATGAGCAAAAGAGTCTTTTTGATAGTGCTGGACAGCTACGGTATAGGAGAACTGCCTGACGCATATAAATGGAATGACCGGGGGAGCAACACCTTGGGCGCCATAAGGGATCTTCCCGAGTTCGACTGCCCGAACCTTAAGGCTCTGGGCCTGTTCAACATAGAAGGCGTCGGCGGAGGTGTAAGTGAACCGAAAGGGTCTTTCGCCAGGATGGCCGAAGTGTCGGCAGGCAAAGATACGACCACCGGCCATTGGGAGATGGCAGGCCTCATCTCGGAAAATCCCTTCCCCACATATCCGGACGGATTTCCGGAAGACGTGGTGATAAAGCTCGAGAATGCCTGGGGCAGAGGGACTCTTTGCAACAAACCCTATTCGGGGACAGAAGTCATCAAAGACTTCGGCAAGGAGCACGTGGAGACCGGAAAACTCATAATCTACACCTCGGCTGATTCTGTCCTTCAGATAGCAGCCCACGAGGACGTGGTACCCATAGACGAACTCTATCATTACTGCGAGCAGGCAAGGGAGATACTTAAAGGCGAACACGGGGTAGGCAGAGTCATAGCCAGGCCTTTCGAGGGCGAATGGCCCTACAGAAGGACGACGAGGCGCCACGACTTTTCCCTAGAACCTTCAAGGACCATGCTCGACGTCCTCAAAGAAAAGGGCCTTGACGTCATCTCAGTTGGGAAAATATATGACATATTTGCCGGCAAGGGTCTTACGGAAAGCAACAGGACTGTGAGCAATGCAGACGGCATGGACAAGACCATGATAATAGCTGAGAGGGACTTTGAAGGTCTTTGTTTCATCAACCTTGTGGAGTTCGATATGACCTACGGTCACAGGAATGACGCTCCCGGCTATGCAAGAGCCTCTACGGAGTTCGATATGCAGCTGGGACTGCTTCTTCCTTTGCTCAGGGACGACGACATCCTCTTCATAACTGCGGATCACGGATGCGATCCGTCGACACCGTCTACCGATCACAGCAGAGAGTATGTGCCCATGATCGCATACGGCAAAAGGATCAAAGAAGGCGTAGACCTCGGCACTCTCCGCACCTTTGCAGATCTTTCCGCAAGCATTCTGGAATACTTCGGCGAAGAGCCGGTATGTAAAGAGTCTTGCAGTTTCCTGGATAAAATATTCGAATAGATGACAAGCTTGCATAAAAAAATCCGGCTTCCCTTTTGAGAAGCCGGATTTGTTTTTGCTTTGTCAGTCTTCTACCAGGCTGTTGACCCAGAGCTTTTTTGAAACGAATATGAGGCCTATGACGAGTTTGAGCACATTGGCTGCGACTACCGCAGTATACATCCTGACTATATCAAGGTCCGTATAGTGAAGGATAGACCATGCGATGGGTATGCTGACTACCCATGAGAAGCAGCTGTCGAAGAGGAAGGTCACAAGGGTCTTTCCTCCGCAGCGCAGGGTGAAATAGCAGCATATGACCGCAGCATCTATGGGCATCATGACTGCGGAAATGCGTATGAAGGTGGCTGCCAGGGCTTTGACCCCTTCCGTGGTGTTGTAAATGTTTGCTATGGCTCCCGCAGAAGCAAAGGTCATGACGGCTATGACAAAGGTGGATGCTGTGGTTATGAAGATTATCTTCCTGTCAATATCCACGGCTTCTTCTTTGTCGCCTCTTCCCAGAGCGTGTCCCACCACTATGGCAAGGGCATTGCCCATGGCCAGGTAGAAGGTCATGAAGAGGTTTATGGCTGCTCCTGAGATGTTGATGGCGGGAACTACCTCTATTCCTTTTTGAGAATAGATCTGGTTGAGTATGGTCTGTCCTGCAGACCATAGGAATTCGTTGAAGAAAAGAGGCGCTGCCGTTATGAGCACCGACTTTATCATGGCCCCTGAGATATTCAGTTTTCCAAGGATGCCTTTGACGAAGGCTGCCCTTTCCTTGTGCGTGTGGCTCCAGATTGCATTGATCAGGAACTCCGCGACTCTTGAAATATTGGTAGCTATGGCTGCCCCTATGACTCCGAGAGCCGGAAGACCCAGTTTTCCGTATATGAGTATATAGTTGAGGATCAGATTCATGAATACTGCCGTGATGCCGGCTATCATGGGTATCTTGGCTTCACCCGTTTCCCTCAGGGTGCCGGAGTATACCTGGCTGAGACCGAAGAAGGGTATTCCTGCCAATATGTAGGCAAGATAGCCTTTGGCATAGCCGAAGGTGGCGCCAAGGTCAAGCCCTGCCTCTCCTTCGTGGAGATAGAGCCATATGAGGTCCTCGCCGTAAAAGATCAGTACCGCTGCCGAGATACCGATGAATACCGCCATGGAGATGAGCTTTATCCTCACTGTTTTCCTTACACCGTCCTCATCGCCCTTGCCGTGATACTGGGCCGTGAAGATCCCTATGCCCGAGATCATGCCGAAAAGTCCCAGGTTCACCACAAAAAGGAGCTGGTTTACTATGGCCACTCCCGACATTGGTTCCGTTCCCGTCTGACCCACCATTATGTTGTCCAGAAGGTTTACGAAGGTGGTTATCACGTTCTGGACCAGTATGGGCAGCGCAATGGAAAAGAACCGTCTGTAAAATTGTCTGTCTCCTATGAGTTTGCTCTTATTCATAACGGCAGATTCTACCATTTTCTGTGCTATATAGTCAATGGATAATATATGTTCAAAGTACCAATCACAGCGCTGCGAAAGGCTGTATATTTGTCGTATCCGACAAGCAAAGAAATATGGATTTTATTGTATATCTGTCAGTTTTTTGATATAATGCACAAGGTTACGAGCTAAGTAACAATCAATCATCTTTTGATCAAAGGAGAGAAACACAAATGAAAAAAGCATTAGCAGTACTTCTCGCTCTTGCAATGGTATTCTGCTTCGCAGCATGCGGCAAGAAAGACGAAGGAAAACAGGAAGAGACATATGAGATTGCTTTCGTTACAGACGTAGGCCAGCTCATGGACGGCTCTTTCAACCAGGGAACATGGGAAGGCGTTTCCGAATATGCGGAAGCCAACGGCAAGACCTATAAGTACTATCAGCCTGCAAACGGTTCCGAAGCAACAGACGACGACCGTTATGCAGCAATGAGGGCTGCTGTTGACAACGGCGCCAAGATCGTTGTATGCGCAGGATATCTCCAGGACGCAGCTCTTGAGAAGATCGCAGCAGAAGCAACAGACGTGGCATTCGTATTCATCGACGGTTGGCCCACAGGACTTTCCAACATCGCAGGCATTGCATTCAAGGAAGAGCAGTGCGGATACCTTGCAGGTTATGCGGTAGTTAAGGAAGGCTACACCAAGCTCGGATTCTCCGGCGGCGGCGGCGGAGACAACGCAGCATGCTGCAGATACGGCTATGGATTCGTCCAGGGTGCAAACGCAGCAGCAGCAGAACTCGGAAAGACAGTTGACGTCAACTATACATGGCAGTACGGCGCAACATTCAGCCCCTCCACAGAGCTCAAGACAATGATGGACGGCTGGTATTCCAACGGCACAGAGATCGTATTCGCCTGCGGCGGAAAGATCTCCGATTCCATCTTCCAGGCAGCTGAGGAGAACGGAGGCAAGGGTGTCGGCGTAGACGTAGACCAGAGCTCTCAGTATCCGGGAGTAGTTATCACTTCTGCTCTCAAGGGACTCAACTCCGCAACACAGTGGGCACTCCAGAAGTTCTATGACGGCAAGTTCAGCGAGATCGCAAACGTTCCTATCAGCCTCGGCGCTGCAGAAGGTTCTGTCGGTCTTCCCACAGCAACATGGATGCTCAGCAACTGGTCTGTAGCAGAGTATGAAGCTCTTCTCGGAAGGATCGTTGACGGAAGCCTCGCAATCGACAACACACAGTATGCCGGCGAAGCTATCAAGGACGTTACATTCTCCAATGTAAACCTGAACTATCAGTAAAGCTGATTTTAAATGTGAAGAAGGGTCCTGAAGGGCCCTTCTTTTTTTCAAAGTTATGAAAGGAAGGAGAATTATATATGGCAGAAAACGAATATGTCATTGAAATGCTCCACATTACGAAAGTATTCCCCGGCATCATAGCCAACGACGACATCACCCTACAGCTCAAGAAGGGCGAGATCCACGCGCTGCTGGGAGAAAACGGAGCCGGAAAGTCGACCCTCATGTCGGTCCTCTTCGGTCTCTATCAGCCTGAAGAAGGCATCATCAAGAAGAACGGAGAGGTCGTAAAGATAGACAGTCCCAACGATGCGACAGCCCTTCACATAGGCATGGTCCATCAGCATTTCAAGTTGGTCGACGTATTTACCGTTCTCGACAACATCATTCTCGGAGCCGAGGATACCAAGATGGGCTTCCTCCAGAAAAAGGCTGCGAGGAAGAAGGTACAGGAACTTTCCGAAAAATACGGACTATACGTAGATCTGGATGCCAAGGTAGAAAACATCACCGTAGGCATGCAGCAGAGAACGGAAATTCTCAAGATGCTCTACAGAGACAACGAGATACTCATTTTCGACGAGCCTACTGCGGTGCTCACGCCCCAGGAGATCGACGAACTCATGGCTATCATGAAAAACCTCGCTGCCGAAGGAAAGAGCATCCTGTTCATATCGCATAAATTGAACGAGATCATGGCGGTGGCCGACAGGGTCACGGTCCTTCGCAAGGGAAAGTACATCGGTACGGTCAATACCAAGGATACCAACAAGCAGGAACTTTCAAATATGATGGTAGTCCGTCCCGTACAGCTTCAGGTCGTAAAGGATGAGGCAAAGCCCGGCGACGTTGTGCTCAGGCTCGAAAACTTCACCGTGCCTTCGGAAGTCCACAAGGGCAATGCCGTCAAGAACGTTTCCTTCGACGTGAGAAGGGGCGAGATAGTCTGCATCGCAGGCATAGACGGAAACGGGCAGACGGAGTTCATCCACGGCCTTTCAGGTCTTTCCAAGTCATCGGGCAAGATAGAGCTCTGCGGAGAGGATATCTCCGGATACAGCATCAAAAAGCGCGGAAAGAACATGAGTCACATTCCTGAAGACAGGCACAAACACGGGCTCATACTCGACTTCACACTGGAAGAGAACATGGTCCTTCAGCGCTTCAGGGAGTCCCCCTTCCAGAAGGGCGGTTTCATCGACAGGGCTGAAGTCAGGAAGTACGCAGACAGACTCATCGAGACCTATGACGTACGTTCCGGTCAGGGTCCCATCACACTGGCCCGTTCCATGTCCGGAGGTAACCAGCAAAAGGCCATAATAGCAAGGGAACTCGACAGGAACAAAGATCTTGTGGTTGCAGTTCAGCCCACAAGAGGCCTGGACGTAGGAGCCATAGAGTTCATACACTCTCAGCTTGTACAGGAAAGAGACGAAGGAAAAGCCATACTTCTCGTATCCTTGGAACTCGACGAAGTTTTGAGCCTTTCCGACAGGATACTGGTCATGTACGAAGGCGAGATAGTCGGAGAATTCCTCTCAAAGGACGTAACGGCTCAGGAGCTGGGTCTTTACATGTCCGGTGCAAAGAGGATGGATGAGACCGAAATGGAAAAGGTCGAGGAAGCGGAACTTAAAGCCGCAAAAGAAAACACGGAAGGAGGGAGCAAAGATGCCTAAGACAGATAAAAACGGGCTTTTGAAGCAGGAAAAGCAGAGTTCCAAAACTCTTCTTGCCTCCCTTATATCTATATTCATAGGCCTCATCGTAGGGGCCATAGTGGTATGGGTAGTCGGTGCCGTCACCCCCGAGATCACAGCCAAGGGTACGAGCGACGGAATAAAGCTCATACTCTTCGGACTCTTCAATACGGGAAGAAATGCGTCAGGCGCCCTTACTTTCGGTTTCAACGCCGTCAACATAGGGAACATGCTCTTCAGAGCGACGCCCATCATCCTTACGGGTCTTTCCGTAGCCATAGCGAACCAGACGGGACTCTTCAACATCGGCGCTCCGGGACAGTATCTGATCGGTACCTGCGTGAGCCTTTACCTGGCTCTTTCCATTCCGTCCGATAAAGTCCATCCGGTGCTTATCTGGCTCATAGCCTTTGTAGCGGCCATGGCAGCAGGGGCTCTGTGGGGTGCCATCCCGGGAGCTTTAAAGGCTTTTCTCAACATGAACGAGGTAATAGCCTGTATCATGTGCAACTGGATAGCGGCAAATGTCGTCACATGGATCTTCGATGAGAGCAATTTAAAGAACACCACCGAAGGTACCAAGACAGCTTATATTTACAAGACGACATACAACAACGTGGCCACGGGAAAGATGGGACTTGATAAGATATTCCCCGGCTCCCAGGTCAACGGAGGTTTCTTCATCGCAGTGCTCTTCTGCATCATCATGTGGGTGATCATGTCCAAGACCACCTTCGGATATCAGCTCAAGGCCTGCGGTTCCAACAGACATGCAGCAAAGTACGCCGGCATAGCGGACAAGAGGAACATAGTCCTGTCCATGGCCATAGCAGGCGCCCTTTCGTCTGCTGCAGGAGCCCTCTATTACCTTGCAGGCAACACGGAATTCTTCTGGTCCACATACCAGAGCCTTCCGGCTGCGGGCTTCACAGGCATAGCCGTAGCGCTTCTTGCGGTTAACAACCCCTTGGGAGTCATATTCTCCGGCAGCTTCATGTCCATGCTCACCGTATGCGGCACTCAGCTCACATATATGACGCCCTTCAACGAATATATAACCGACGTCATAATCGCAGTCATAGTATACATCTCGGCATTCTCTCTCATTATCAAGATGCTCCTTAACAAGAGAAAAGAAAAGCAATATGACAAGAGAGACGGCGGAGAGCTCATAACTCCGGAAAAGGCTCAGGATGAGCCCGCCGAAGCGGCAGGAAAGGAGGCTTAAATTATGTCATTTCTTATCAGACAAACATTGATGTTCGCCATCCCGCTCATGATAGTAGCTCTCGCAGGAGTATTTGCCGAAAGGAGCGGTATCATAAACCTGGCGCTCGAAGGTACCATGATCTTCGGTGCGTTCATGGGAGTCGTGTTCTGCCGACTGCTTCAGAAGAAGGGTCTCTTTGAGACCGCAAGGGCTGCAAACAACTGGCAGGCCCTCCAGGGCTACCTGCTTCTTGCCCTTCTCTTCGTTGCGCTGGCAGGTGCGGTGTTTTCGCTGCTCCTTGCGTTGGCGGCTATAAACTTCTCCGCGAACCAGACCATAGTCGGTACGGCCATGAACATGCTGGCTCCGGCTCTCGTTCTGTTCCTCGTCAGGATCATAGCCCATCAGAATGCCCTGGGCCTCCTCAACGGAGGATCGGCTACCTTCTTCATGATCAAGAAGGCAAACCTCGGCATAGAGTCTGAAGGCTTCCTTGTGGAGACTTTCATCAACAAGGCTTACCTGACCACATATTTCTGCATACTGGTATTCGTGATCCTGTCGGTCATTTTGTACAAGACGAAGTTCGGACTCAGACTTCGTGCCTGCGGCGAGAATCCTCAGGCGGCGGCGTCTCTTGGTATCAACGTGTACAAGATGAGATACATAGGGACCATGATCTCGGGAGCTCTGGCAGGTATAGGAGGATTCGTATTCAGTGTCACCAGCGCCAACACCACTTCCAACGGAGAGGTAGCAGGCATGGGCTTCCTCGCACTTGCCGTAATGATCTTCGGTAACTGGAAACCCCTCAATATAGCCCTTGACGCCATGCTCTTCGGACTCTTCAAGTGCATAGGAGCGAGCTACGCCACTCTGGATATAAACGGAGACGGAATATTCAAACTCGCAGAGATAGGCATCAGCCCGTATTTTTACAGGCTGCTTCCTTACCTCATCACGCTCATCGTTCTGATGCTCACGTCAAAGAGCTCAAGAGCACCTAAGGCAGAAGGCCAGCCCTACGACAAGGGAATGAGATAAGGTGGAAATATGAATTATCAAAGCGAATATCAATATCATATACAGTGCAGACCCGGAGACATAGGACGCTATGTGATCCTTCCCGGCGATCCCGGACGCTGCGAGCAGATAGCAAAGCAGTTTGACGATTACTACTTCGTCAACTACAACAGGGAATACAAGACTTATACGGGAACCCTCAACGGTGTAAAGGTCAGCGTATGTTCTACGGGGATAGGAGGCCCTTCTGCAGCCATAGCGATGGAAGAACTCCATATGCTCGGCGCAGATACTTTCATAAGGACAGGCACCTGCGGAGGCATAAACCTGGATGTTCAGGCTGACGACGTAGTCATTGCTTCAGGCGCCATACGCTACGAGCATACGTCTTTGGAATACGCTCCCATAGAGTATCCTGCAGTGGCGAATTTCGATGTTACCTGCTGCCTCAAGAAAGCGGCACAAGCTCTTGGGTATAGGAATCACGTGGGCATAGTTCAGTGCAAAGACGCATTCTACGGTCAGCACAGCCCTGAAAAGTCCCCTGTGTATTACGAGCTTTTGAACAAATGGGAGAGCTGGAAGAGGCTTGGTGTGCTCGCTTCGGAGATGGAATCGGCCGCACTGTTCGTAGTTGCCGATGCTCTTGGCTGCCGCTGCGGATCGTGCTTTCACGTGGTCTGGAACCAGGAAAGGGAGGCGGCAGGCCTTGATCAGAGAATGACGGAAGACACCTCCAGTGCTACAAAGACGGCAGTGGAAGCGCTGAGGCTCCTCATAGAGGAAGACAAGGCTTTGGGGAGGTAGACATGGCAGCAAAACTGTATTTCAAATACGGCGCCATGGGCAGTTCCAAGACGGCTCAGGCCCTCATAACGAAGTTCAACTACGAAGAGCGTAACATGAAGGTGCTATTCATAAAACCTTCTACTGATACGAGGGACGGAGCTGATATAGTAAGGTCCAGGATAGGGCTCGAGGCAAAGGCTGTAGTACTATCACCCGAAGCGAATGCTTATGATCTTTTCAAAGAAAAGTATTCGGACTGCCATGCGGTCATAGTGGACGAGTGCCAGTTCCTCACCACCGAGCAGGTGGATCAGCTCGCAGACATCACCATAGATTTTGATGTCGCAGTCCTGTGTTTCGGTCTTCGTACCGATGCATTCACTCACTTTTTCCCCGGATCTCAAAGGCTCATGGAGATAGCCGAGTCCATCACGGAGATAAAGATGGTCTGCGACTGCGGAGCAAAAGCTTCAGTCAACGCAAGATTCGACGAAAACGGCAACATAGTCTTTGAAGGAGAGCAGATAGCCCTCGGCGGCAACGATCGTTACAGGGCCATGTGCCGCAAATGCTGGACGAAAGCCAGAAGAGAGTACCTGAAGAGCAAGACACGGTAAAGGAGGATATATCATGCCTTACGAATATAAAGATTATCTCGGAAGCGCAAGCGTCATAAAAGACCGCACCAAAGGCTTCAAACCCGAGATCCTGATGG